>JBJEKE010000024.1:0-5873 GCA_051878475.1 Muribaculaceae bacterium
GTGCTTATCGACGTCAGACAACGCAGCATAGTGATGACCGACCTCGACGAAGAACTTAAGATACCGGCACACCAGCGCACACTTTATTCGCTTCTGCTGCTGGCGCAGGCCGTGGGACATACCATCAACATCACCGACCCCGACGGCTCGGTGAACCGCGCTTTTTCGACTTTATATGAATGGATTGGCAAAGACGACACCGACGCCCGGCCGCTCGACAAGGGAATAACGCAGAATCTGTCGAAAATCCGGAGCGCAGTTGCCGACATTGCCATGCTTAAGAACCGAACTCAATACACACCGATACGAAAGGACGACACAGTGATGCTTGGAATACCGGCACAGAAGATTTTCATTCTCGACAAAGGAGCTACCGCACCCATTCCATTGGCTCAATGCAGCCGCTGGACAAAACTACTTGTGAAATAAGCGATGAAGCAATCGAACTGCTTCGGCCACTATGAGCACCGGCGATGTGGCGGCCACTATTATTGCCCACTCGCCTAACGACAATGGCATGGTGCTGAACATCTCGCCACCGAAATTAACAATCAGTACGAGCCCCACGAGTATCGTCAGCTCAATCCAGGAGAAGGCTGCCGATGAACGCATTGCGGCAAATGCCGAGCCTCCGCTGCGGAACGATTTCACATTGAACATGTTCCAGAACTGAAGCATCACGAAAGTGGTGAAAAACACCGTGAGGTTGTGCACCGAAAGCACACCATCTTCGTTCATCAGCACAAGCATAGTGGTCATCACTCCAACGAAAAGCATTGCGCATAGCAAAACCCACATCCCCATGTGCGAATCGACGATTCGGTCGGTCGACTTGCGCGGCCGGTCGTTCATCACACGCTCCGAAGGAGGTAAAGTGGCGAATGCCACCGCTGCCAATGTGTCCATTATCAAGTTTACATAAAGCATTTGTGGAATTGTGAGCGGCGATTCAGCTCCAATGAGCGAGCCGATAAGCACCAGCATACATGCCGACACATTTATGGTGAGCTGGAAAATGAGGAACCGCTGAATATTGCGATAGAGCGATCGGCCCCACATCACGGCCTTCACAATGTTGGCAAACGAATTGTCGATAATTGTGATGTCGCTCGATTGCTTTGCCACAGATGTGCCATCACCCATCGAAATACCCACCTGGGCTGCTTTCAGCGCAGGGGCGTCGTTAGTGCCGTCGCCGGTAACTGCCACCACCTCGTCGCGCTGCTGAAGCAAGCGCACCAGACGTTGCTTGTCCATTGGACGAGCCCTGCACATCACCTTCAGTGCAGCGGCAGACTCTGAAGCTTCATCATCGGGAAGTTGCTGGAAGTCGGAGCCATTAATCACACTGTTAGGCAACGAGTCGATGTCGATACCCACCTGACGTGCAATCTCGCAAGCAGTGCCTCGAGTGTCGCCAGTTACAATCTTCACCTCCACACCGGCACGATGACATTCAGCGATGGCATCGGCAACATCGGGCCGCACCGGATCGGCAATGCCCACAATCCCCTGCAGCACAAGTTTAGATGTATTCAGTTTCTGTCCGGCAAATATGGTGGAGATTTCACTGTCCTCTATTTCGGCATATGCAAAAGCCAATGTGCGCATGGCGCGATGCTGATATCTGTCAAGTGCACTGTTGATTTCCTCGTCTTTTTCAGTAATAGGAGTTACGGCATTCCCCACACACGAGCACATTGCCATCACAATTTCCGGAGCACCTTTCACCAGCAACAGTTTACTGTCATCGGATGCGGCCACCACCGTGGCCATATATTTTCGCTCGGTTGAGAACGGCAACTGCTCAACCACCCGTGCACTTTCGCGCAAAGTGCGATAGTCGATACCTCTGTTATAAAGCCACATCAGCAACGCCCCCTCAGTGGGATTACCCACCGGGGCCGACGAGCCGTCGGAGGCAATGGTAAGATTTGCGGTAGAGTTGACTGAAATACCCAAGGGTAACACGTCGTCGGGATGAAGGCCTCCAAACAGCATACTGTCGGCCACTTTCATACGGTTTTGGGTGAGAGTGCCTGTTTTATCGGTGCAGATAACCGTAGCAGCGCCCATGGTTTCGCAAGCATGCATCTTACGCACCAGATTATTGGTGGCAAGCATGCGGTTCATGCTCAGGGCGAGACTAAGCGTAACACTCATCGGCAAGCCCTCGGGCACCGACACCACAATCACCGTCACGGCGAGCATAAAATAGTTAAGTATGTTCGATGCCAGCGTCATCACATCGTCCACCGGTCCGGCAATGATAGCTTTGGCTGTGAGAGCAACAAAAGTAATGGCAGCCACGGCATATCCAAATCGACTTATCTGACTGGCAAGATGACCGAGCTGCTGTTGCAACGGAGTGAGCACACCACTGTCGATCTGTGCACCTTCATACACTTTTCCATAGTCGGTGGCATCGCCCACTCGCTCCACACGCATAATGCCATGTCCATCGGCAACCATCGAACTTCGCATAACATGGTTCGATGGATAGGTTGCTTCCGAATCGAAATGGGCCGGGTCGGTTGTCTTCGATGCTATGGGCTCTCCGGTTAGAGTGGATTCGTTCACTTGCAGCGAAACTGCTTCGAGGAGGACACCGTCGGCCGGCACCTCATCGCCCTGATTGAGCAACACCACATCGCCAACCACGATATCCTTGCGCGGCACCTCAACCACCACGCCCGAGCGGATTACGGTGCACAAGGCATCGTCGCTTACGGTGTTGAGGCGCTCGAAGGCGCGTTCAGCCCTCCATTCAAACACAAAGCTGGCAATGGTGGCAATGAGGATGGCCATGAGTATACCCAGCGGCTCCATGAGCACGCCATAACCCTTGGCTGTGATTTCGGTGACAGCGATAATTATCGACAGCACCCAGGCCACCATTAATATCTTTATTATCGGGTCATTGAATTTCTCGAGGAGCAAGCGCCACAAAGAATCCTTCTTAGGTGGTGTAAGCACATTTGCCCCATGCAAGCGACGGCTCTCAATCACCTGCTCGTCGCTAAGTCCTGTAATTTGTTTAGTCCGGTCAGTCATAAATATAAAAACTCAAACAAAAGTAGCGCTGTAAGGTTCGACACACCCACCAATTGCAACATTGCAACGAAATTGGCTACCCCAAAACAATAATTCGCTACAACATTATATTTGTTCGTCGCCAATCCACAACAGGGTATATATTTGCTGTACGATTCAGTTAAGCAACAATATCGAAGACCGAACGAATCGCGGGTGTGGCCGATTCTCCGCCTGACATTACTACCATAGCACACAAATATCCCGGCAACAACCCTCATTTTCTGAAAATCTTTCGATATTTTTGTAACACTTAATCGATTTATACGACATATATTAATTGACAACAAAAATAAAAGCACTACAACAATGAGTAACAATCAGACAGAAGTGAAATGGTTTCACGTGGTTAGCGTGATGAGTGTAATCGCCGCAATAGTAATCGGCTTGTTCATAGCTATTCCATATTATAACGTATGGCAGCAGGAAATGTCGGGCCGTGCCGAATTTGCCAAGGCTGAGCAGAACCGTAAGATTCGCATCGAGGAGGCAAAGGCCAACCTCGAAGCCGAGAAGCTCAACGCCCAGGCCGAAATTGAGCGCGCCAAGGGTGCCGCCGAGGCTATCCGCATTGAAAACGGCAGCATCACACCCACCTACATCCAGTATCTTTGGGTGCGTCAGCAGTCCAACCTCAGCGACAAGACCATCATCTACATCCCCACCGAGACCAACCTGCCTATTCTTGAGGCAAACCGCATGAACCGATAGCCATAGAGAACGAAATCAAAACATGCTGCCCCCGTAATCACCTCGATGTGACTGCGGGGCAGTGCATTATTATAGCCCAGGTGCGGAAAAACTGATAAAATTTGTGTAACTTTGTGGCTCGAAAACGTTTAACAAGCAAAAAAGAGTAAAGATATGTCGATAGAAAACATCATATCGGAGGCCGTTGCCAAAGCGGTAAGCGTCCTCTACGGCATCGATGCCGACGCCTCGAAAATTGCCTTGCAACCCACCAAGAAAGAGTTTGAAGGCAACTTCACCGTCGTTGTGTTCCCATTCGTGAAAATGTCAAAGAAAAAGCCTGAGGACACTGCCCGGGAAATAGGCAATTACATAAAGGAGAACTGCGAAGCTGTGAATGATTTCAACGCAATAAATGGTTTCCTGAACATTGTGGTTGAGCCGTCGTTCTGGGCCAATGTGCTCAAGCATATCGATGAGACTCCCGACTACGGATTCAAGGCTGTGACACCCGACAGCGAACTGGTGATGATTGAATATTCGTCGCCAAACACCAACAAGCCGCTCCACCTTGGCCACGTACGCAACAATCTGCTGGGCTACAGCCTCAGCGAAATCCTCAAGGCCAACGGTTACAAAGTGGTGAAAACCAACATCGTAAACGACCGCGGCATCCACATCTGCAAGTCGATGCTGGCATGGGAAAAATGGGGCAACGGTGCAACTCCGGAAACCTCCGGAAAGAAGGGCGACCACCTTATCGGCGACTTCTATGTGCTGTTCGACAAGCACTACAAGGCCGAGGTGAAACAACTTATGACCGAAGGTCTCAGCGAAGAGGAAGCTGCAGCCAAATCGCCGCTGATGCACGAAGCCCGCGAGATGCTGCAGAAGTGGGAAGCCGGCGACGAGAAAGTGCGCGCAACATGGAAGATGATGAACGATTGGGTGTATGCCGGTTTCGACAAAACCTACCGTCGGCTGGGCGTTGATTTCGACAAGATATACTACGAGAGCAACACATATCTGGAAGGAAAGGAAAAGGTGCTTGAAGGGCTGGAGAAAGGCCTGATGTACCGCAAGGAAGACGGCTCGGTGTGGGCCGACCTCACCGGCGAAGGCCTCGACCATAAACTGTTGCTGCGTAGCGACGGCACTTCGGTGTACATGACCCAGGACATCGGCACCGCAAAGCTCCGCTATCAGGACTACCCTATCGACAAGATGATATATGTGGTGGGTAACGAACAAAACTACCACTTCCAGGTATTGTCGATACTGCTCGACCGTCTCGGATTCAAGTGGGGCAAGGACCTTGTGCACTTCTCATACGGAATGGTGGAACTGCCCGAAGGAAAGATGAAATCGCGTGAAGGCACCGTTGTTGACGCCGACGACCTGATGGACGAAATGATTGCCACAGCCAAAGCCACGTCGGAAGAACTTGGCAAACTCGATGGCTGCAGCCAGGATGAAGCCGACAACATCTCGAGAATCATTGGCCTCGGCGCTCTCAAATACTTCATTCTGAAAGTTGACCCACGCAAGAACATGACCTTCAACCCGAAGGAATCAATCGATTTCAACGGCAACACCGGTCCATTCATCCAATATACCTACGCACGTATCCAATCGGTGCTCCGCAAAGCTGCCGAGCAGGGCATCAGCACTTGCCCCGACATTGCAGCCTGCGCTCCAAACGAGAAGGAAATTGCCCTCATACAGCGCCTTGCCGACTTTGGCAATGTGGTAGCCGATGCCGGAAAGAGCTATAGCCCGGCTCAGATTGCCAACTACACCTACGACCTGGTGAAGGAATACAACCAGTTCTACCACGACTTCTCGATTCTGCGCGAAGAGGATGGCAATGTGCGCGCTCTGCGTCTGCTGCTTTCGAAAAATGTGGGCGAGATTATCCGTCGCGGCATGGCTCTGCTCGGAATCGAAGTCCCCGACCGAATGTAATCGGTTCACACAGCTATGGCCACGAAAATCTCGATTATAGTCCCCGTTTACAATGCCGAGAAAACTCTAAGGCGTTGTATCAACAGTGTAATGGCACAAACTTACAGCAATTGGGAATTGTTGCT
>JBJEKE010000025.1:0-5847 GCA_051878475.1 Muribaculaceae bacterium
ACTGCAGGTTGAAGCTTTCGCACATCTTCAGCCCGGCAATCTTTGCAATAGCATAAGGCTCGTTGGTGTATTCGAGCGGCGATGTTAGCAGTGCATCCTCGGTGATAGGTTGCGGAGCCTCACGCGGATAGATGCATGTGCTCCCGAGGAACAGCAGTTTCTTAACTCCGTGGCGGAAACTCTCGCCAATCACATTCTGCTGAATCTGCAGGTTCTGGTAGATGAAATCGGCGCGATACTTCAGATTTGCCATGATTCCACCCACATGCGCAGCGGCAAGAACCACATATTCGGGGCGTTCCTCGTCGAAGAATCGGCGCACTGCAGCACCATCGAGCAAGTCGAGCTCGGCATGTGTGCGCCCCACCAGATTGGTGTAGCCACGGCGCAAGAGATTGTTCCATATGGCTGAGCCAACGAGACCACGATGGCCGGCTACATATATCTTTGCTTCTTTTGCTATCATTGCCTTAAGCCTTTTTGCTGTCCTTTATCATCTTTATATCGTGGTCGGTCATAATGTTGACCAACTGTTCGAAACTTGTGGTACGAGGATTCCACCCCAGTTTCTCGCGAGCTTTCGAGGGGTCGCCAAGTAACTGCTCCACCTCGGCAGGACGGAAATATTTCGGGTCGACCTCAACGAGCACTTTACCGGTGGCCGTGTCGATGCCCTTCTCGTCGACGCCCTCGCCTTCCCAACGCAGTTCAATACCGGCCCGGCGGAACGAGAGAGTGGCAAACTCGCGCACGGTGTGGTATTCACCGGTGGCAATTACGAAATCGTCGGGCTCGGGCTGCTGCATTATCAGCCACATGCACTCCACATAGTCGCGGGCATAGCCCCAGTCGCGCAGAGCATTGAGATTGCCCAGATAAAGTTTTTCCTGCAGACCGTTGACAATGCGGGCCACAGCAAGAGTGATTTTGCGAGTAACGAAAGTCTCTCCGCGCCGTTCGCTCTCATGGTTAAACAGGATACCGTTAACAGCATACATGCCGTAGCTTTCACGGTAGTTCTTCATAATCCAGAACGAATAAAGCTTGGCGCACGAATACGGGCTACGCGGATAGAACGGGGTTTTCTCGTTCTGTGGCACTTCCTGTACCTTGCCATAGAGTTCCGACGTGCTTGCCTGATAAATGCGGGTGCGATTTTCCATCTTCAAGATGCGTACTGCCTCGAGCAGACGTAAAGTGCCCACGGCATCGGTTTCGGCAGTGTACTCCGGCACATCAAACGACACTTTCACATGGCTCTGCGCCGCAAGATTATATACTTCGGTGGGTTGCACCTCTTGGATGATTCGGATGAGTGAACTCGAATCGGTCATGTCGCCATAATGAAGTTCGACGAGGCGCTTACGCTTCATGTCGCGCACCCATTCGTCGAAGTAAAGATGTTCAATGCGGCCTGTGTTGAAGCTGCTGCTGCGGCGTATGATACCATGAACCTCGTAACCCTTGTCAAGAAGCAGTTCAGCCAGAAACGAGCCGTCCTGCCCGGTAATACCGGTTATCAATGCTATTTTATCCTTTTTCAATTCCATAGAATAATATGAAAACTATATTGTGCACAATTCATTGCAAAAATAGTGATTTATGGCGAATATATCAACTGTAAATATGGTGTAAAACATTACCTTTGCAGTCAACCATAATAACTCACTACTCACAATGGACATTAACGAAGCAAGCGACAAATTCAAGGAAGAGGCCATTGCTCCAATGCATACCGCCGAACACATCCTCAATGGGACAATGGACCGCATGTGGCACTGCGGCCGTGCTGTTAGCTCGCACGTGGAGCGCAAGAAAAGCAAACTCGACTATCGCATGGCGGCCCCCCTGTCTGCCGAACAGGTTGCCGAAGTTGAGAAAAAGGTTAACGAGGTGATTGAAGCGCACCTCGATGTGAACGAGGAATTTGCCTCGCAACAACAGGTGGCTGAACGTTTCGACCTGAAGAGGCTGCCCGACGATGCCACCGAAATGGTGAGAATTGTGCACGTGGGCAACTACGACGAATGCCTGTGTGTGGGTCGACACGTGAGCAATACTCGCGAAATTGGCAAATTCAGAATATCAAGCACCCGTTTCGACAACGGGATGTTCCGAATTGTATTCCGTCTCGACTATCCTGAACCGACAAAAGAAATATACCGATGAACACTTCACGTATTATGATTGCAGCAACAATTGCAGCCTCGGCACTGGCATCGTGCAACCAATCGGACAACAACAGCATCATGTATCTCAGCGTGGGCTCGTACGCTCCTGCCGACTCGGCAGGCATTGCCATTTTTGCATTCAACTGCACCGACGGTTCGGCAACACACCTCAGCGATACCCGCGGCATTGCAAACCCATCATATCAGGCGGTTTGCGCCGACCGGAACTGGCTGTGCTCGGTGAGCGAAACCGGCGACGACAAAGCCTCGCTTGTGGCTTATCGATTTAACCGCGACAACGCTTCGCTTGAGGAAATCAACCGGCTGCTCGTAGATGGCGCTGATCCTTGCTATGTGTGGGTCGATTCGAAACGGCGTATGGCTGTAACAGCCAACTATTCGGGTGGCAGCATCACCGCCATCGGCATAAATCCCGACGGTTCTCTCGGGAGCAAACAGGTGATATCGTTCACCGGAACCTCGATCGATACCGTTAGGCAGGCCAAGCCTCACCTGCACTGCACCTATTCATCGCCCGATGAACAGTTCCTTTTTGCCAACGACCTTGGCACCGACAGCATTCACGGCTTCGGCATCATCGATAACGGCGACTCACTGACACTGAAATCGCTGGCTGACCCATCGATAATGCTTAACGGAGGCGAAGGACCGCGTCACACCGAATTTCACCCCAACGGACGCTTTGCCTACGTGATAGGTGAACTTTCAGGCCACGTGACAGCAATGCAATATACCAACGGCAAATTCACCGTCATCCAGAGCATTGAAGCCGACTCGCTTCACGCTTCGGGCAGTGCCGACATCCACATTTCGCCCGACGGCAGATTCTTGTACGCATCTAATCGACTGAAAGGCGACGGAATAGCCATCTTTGCCATCAACACTTCCGACGGCACACTCACAAAGGTGGGATACCAGCCAACCGGCATCCATCCCCGCAACTTCATCATCACGCCCAACGGACGCTATCTGCTGTGCGCCTGCCGCGACAGCAACGTCATCCAAGTGTTTGCCATCAACCCTGCCACCGGATTGCTGACCGACACTCACCACGACATTGCATTCAGCAAACCGGTGTGTCTCAAACTGTTCCGATAGGTTTCAGCAGTTGTGCATAAAAAAAGCAGGAACCTCATATATCAAGGTTCCTGCTTTTTTCAATTATTTGCTTGCCATTAGTTATTACGGTTGGCGCGCTTGCGCTCAAGATCATCGAGAATAATTTTGCGCAGACGAATATGGTTTGGTGTAACCTCAACATATTCGTCTTCCTTGATATATTCGAGAGCTTCCTCAAGGCTGAACACCACCGGCGGAATGATACGGGCCTTCTCGTCGGAACCCGAGGCACGAGTGTTGGTGAGCTTCTTCGACTTGGTTACATTCACCACGATATCGCCTTCCTTGGCGTTCTCTCCCACAATCTGTCCGGCATAAACCTCTTCTTGAGGGAATATGAAGAAGCGGCCACGGTCCTGGAGTTTGTCGAGGGCATAAGCATATGCCGTTCCGGCCTCCATAGCTATGAGCGACCCATTTGTACGGCGTTCAATGTCGCCCTTCCACGGCTGATATTCAAGGAAACGGTGCGACATGATAGCCTCGCCTGCTGAACCGGTGAGCACATTGCTGCGCAAGCCTATGATACCGCGCGACGGTATATTGAAGTCGATAAGGATGCGGTCGTTCTGGGTCTGCATCGACACCATCTCGCCTCGACGACGGGTTACCATATCTATCACCTTGCTCGAATATTCCTCGGGCACGTTTATTGATAGCACCTCGATAGGCTCACACTTTACACCGTCGATTTCCTTGATGATAACCTGCGGCTGCCCCACCTGTAGCTCGTATCCCTCGCGACGCATGGTTTCGATGAGAATTGACAGGTGAAGCACACCACGGCCAAACACGCGCCAAGCATCCTCGCGCTCGGTGCGCTCAACGCGCAGAGCAAGGTTCTTGTCGAGCTCGCGGGTTAGGCGGTCGGCAATGTGGCGGGTGGTTACATATTTACCATCCTTGCCGAAGAAGGGCGAGTCGTTGATGGTGAAGGTCATCGACATTGTAGGTTCGTCGATGGCAATGCGAGGCAGCGGCTCGGGATTGTCGTAAAGCGAAATGGTATCGCCGATTTCAAATCCTTCAAGGCCCACCATGGCGCAGATGTCGCCCGAACTTACACTATCCACTCGTTTGCGGGCCATTCCCTCGAATGTATGGAGCTCCTTTATGCGCTGACGCACTACCGAGCCGTCCTTCTTGCACAGGCCAACATCCATACCCTCACGGAGGGTGCCACGGTGCACACGGCCCACAGCTATACGACCAACGTACGAACTATAGTCGAGCGAAGTGATGAGCAGTTGAGGGTCACCCTCAAGCACTTCAGGCTCAGGGATATATTTAATGATTGCATCGAGCAGAGGGGTGATGTTGTCGGTGGGATGTTCCCACGAAGTGCTCATCCAGTTCTGCTTGGCCGAACCGTAGAGCGTAGGGAAATCGAGCTGATCCTCGGTAGCATCGAGATTACACATAAGGTCGAACACCATCTCGTTCACCTCGTCGGGGCGGCAGTTAGGCTTGTCAACCTTGTTTACCACTACCACCGGCTTCAATCCCATCTGAATGGCCTTCTGGAGCACAAAACGTGTTTGTGGCATAGGGCCCTCGAAAGCATCGACGAGCAGCAGACAGCCGTCGGCCATGTTGAGCACACGCTCAACCTCGCCACCGAAGTCGGCATGCCCCGGAGTGTCGATAATGTTAATCTTATAGTCTTTATACGTGATGGAAACGTTTTTCGAGAGAATAGTAATGCCTCGTTCACGCTCCAAGTCGTTGTTGTCGAGAATCAATTCGCCCGCATTCTGGTTCTCGCGAAACAGATGCCCGGCAAGTAACATCTTATCTACCAGAGTAGTCTTGCCATGATCGACATGGGCGATGATGGCAATGTTTCTTATCTTTTGCATACCTATTTTATTACAAAGTGCAAAGATAGTGCAAAGGCGGCACGCAGCAAAAATATTGTGCAAGTTTTAGCAAATTACGGCAACAAAATGTTGGAAAACATTTCATAGTTAAAAATAAATGCTTACCTTTGCACCCACATAAAATTTTTATTAACTAAACAAAATCTCGAAAGAATGCATTTAAGTTCTGAAGAAAAGAAAGAGGTCTTCGCGACCTACGGAGCGTCCAATACTGATACTGGCTCACCAGAGTCCCAGATTGCATTATTCTCTCTCCGTATCGCGCATCTTACTGCTCACTTGAAGCAGAATCATAAGGACCATACAACTGAACGCGCCCTGAAGATGCTTGTAGGTAAGCGTCGTCGTCTGCTTGACTACCTTATCAAGAAGGACATCAACCGCTACCGTGCCATCATCGCCAAGAAGGAGCTCGGAATCAGAAAGTAATTGCCCTCCAAGCAATTACGTTCAAAGTACAAAAGGATTGCATCAACCGATGCAGTCCTTTTTTTTCGCACAAATCATTGCGGTCTTATTTCCATCATAATTTTATGATAATAATTTGCTTTTATTTCCTACGATTTGAGGAAATATGAGTATCTTCGCATTATTCAAATGGCCAATAATATCGTCGTTTCACTGACGATAGAATAAAAATGGCAGGAACACGTATT
>JBJEKE010000026.1:0-5826 GCA_051878475.1 Muribaculaceae bacterium
GTTCAATCGGTATATATCGTTTACTATACCGGCATACACGCGTTTCTGCTGCGGGTCGTTCACGCCTTGGCACAGGTATGTTGTCAGGTAGCTGTAGGCAGTTCGGCAATTGTCGAGCTGTGCCGAAAACATCTCGAGAGAGTTTTCGGCAATTAGCCGTGCCAGGGTGTCGAGAGCTTCGTTTATACGGCGTGCCTTTATCGATTGCTCGATAGTGAGGTGCGATATGCGAGGTTTGTTTTGATTCATACGTAATAATAAATGTATAATCGTATTTTGAGCAAATATAGTGCCAACTTATGAAACGGCTGTCGCAATGACTAATTCCAGCGATGGCTATTGGCTGGCTCGCGGATTTGTGCTAAATTTGCAATACAACAAAAATACTAAAAATTTCAGATTATGGTAATACAGCGACTTCAATCGTTATATCTGTTTATCGCCATGGTTCTCATGGCAGTGTTTGCATTTGTGCCGTCGGTGGCTTATAGCGTTGATGGCAATGAGTTTCTGCTGTCGCCTTATGGCATCACGGCAATCGGTGCCGATGGAGCGTCGGTAACCAATCCGCTGTGGGCATATTTTGCCGTGGCAGTGTTTGTGGTTCTGTTTATCTTGCTCACCATTCTCAAGTTCAAGAATCTTAAGTTGCAGAAGCGTCTGGCATTGCTGTCGATTATGCTGGTGCTCAGCTTTGCGGTATCGTTCGGGTTGTATGCATCGTTTGTGGTATCGGCGATTGATGCCAACGCAGTGAGTTGCGAAATTAAGTTCGTGGCATTGTTGCCATTGCTCGCCGTCATTCTGGTGGCAATGGCCATTAGCCGTATAAAGGCCGACATGAAGCTGCTCAGCGACTCAGACCGTTTGCGCTGATATCCGTCTTATTTGCTGTGGTGCAGCAATTTAGGCGCAAGGAATTTGCCGGTATAGCTTTGAGGACATTTCACCAGTTCCTCGGGTGTGCCGGCAAAAACTATATTGCCACCTTTGTCGCCACCTTCAGGGCCTATGTCGATAATGTGGTCGGCACATTTGATAATGTCGAGGTTATGTTCGATGATTATGATGGTGTGGCCATGGGCGATAAGGTCGTTGAACGATTTCATCAGAGTGTTGATGTCGTGGAAGTGGAGGCCTGTCGACGGTTCGTCGAAGATGAACAATGTAGGTGTGTTGCGGTTCTCGGCGAGGAAGTATGCCAGCTTTACGCGCTGGTTTTCGCCGCCGGAAAGGGTTGACGACGATTGTCCGAGCTTTATGTATCCCAAACCTACGTTTTGCAGAGGCTTCAGCCGTTGTATAATGCGACGTTCGGTTGAGCCGTCGGTTTCTCCGAAGAATTCGATGGCTTGGTTGATGGTCATCTCGAGAATGTCGTAGATATTCTTGCCGCGGAACTCTATTTCGAGGATTTCGGGCTTGAATCGCTTACCGTGGCACGATTCGCACATCAGAGTGATGTCGGACATGAACTGCATCTCCACGGTGATAGTGCCTTCGCCCTTGCACTCTTCGCAGCGTCCGCCCGGCGAGTTGAATGAGAAATTACCGGCCGGTACACCCATCTGCTTGGCCAGTTGCTGTTCGGCAAAGAGTTTTCGGATTTCATCGAAGGCCTTAAGATAGGTGGCAGGATTGCTTCGCGACGATTTTCCTATCGGATTTTGGTCGACAAATTCCACCGACGATATCATGTTGAGGTCGCCTCCCATCTGATGGTATGTGCCGGGCGTTT
Source organism: Muribaculaceae bacterium (assembly GCA_051878475.1). GTDB lineage: Bacteria > Bacteroidota > Bacteroidia > Bacteroidales > Muribaculaceae > SFRY01. The sequence goes on from JBJEKE010000026.1 coordinate 1,739, forward strand.
CGTAGGATATTTCGAGATGCTTGGCAAGCGCCTTATAGAGTATTTCCTTCACGAGCGTTGATTTTCCGGAGCCGCTCACGCCGGTCACCACTGTCATTACCCCGAGAGGGAAGCGTACATCGATACCTTTCAGGTTGTGTTGTGCTGCACCGCGAATCTCGATATAGCTGTTCCAGCGACGGCGGTTACGTGGCACCGGAATTGCCATTTCGCCCGACAGATATTTCTGAGTGTAACTGTTGGAGCATCCCGACAGGTGGGCGAAATCGCCTTGATACACAATCTCGCCGCCTTTACGTCCGGCTTCCGGACCAACGTCGATGAGATAGTCGGCCGAGCGGATAATATCCTCGTCGTGCTCCACCACAACCACCGTGTTGCCGATTTTCTGAAGCATCTTCAGCACCCGGATGAGGCGTTCAGTGTCGCGCGGATGCAGACCGATGCTTGGCTCGTCGAGAATGTATAGCGACCCCACCAGACTGCTGCCCAGTGATGTGGCAAGGTTTATGCGTTGGCTCTCACCACCGGAGAGGGTTGACGACAGACGGTCGAGGGTGAGGTAGCCGAGACCGATTTCGTTTAGGAAGTCGATGCGGTTGGTAATCTCCACCAGCAAGCGCTTGGCAATGGCGCGCTCGGTATCGTCGAGCTGAAGGTTGGCAAACCACTCTTTCAGTTCCGATACAGGCATTGTCACCAGCTGACTGATGCTCTTGCCGCCAATTTTCACATATCCAGCCTCTTCCTTCAGACGCGAGCCGTGGCACTGCGGGCACACCGTCTTGCCACGGTAGCGGGCCAGGATTACACGATACTGTATGGTGTAGCTCTTGCTTTCAATCCATTTGAAGAAACCGTCGATGCCCGGGAATGCGCCGTGGCCGTGCCACAGCAAGTCACGTTCCTGCTGTGTGAGCTGATAGTATGGGCGATGGATGGGGAATCCGAGAGGCAAAGCCATGTGGATGAATTCACGTTTCCATTCGCTCATGCGTTCGCCGCGCCAGCACATCACAGCATCGTCGTACACCGACAGCGACTTGTCGGGCACCACGAGGTCCTCGTCGATGCCCATCACCTTGCCGTAGCCCTCACACATTGGGCAGGCTCCGATGGGGTTGTTGAAGTTGAACATCATGTCGGAGGGCTCTTCGAAGGTGATTCCGTCGGCCTCGAAGCGCTTTGAGAACACGTGCTCCTTGATGCCGTCGGCTGCCCACACCTTGACAATGCACGAATCGTTGCCCTCAAAGAATGCCGTTTCCACTGAGTCGTAAATGCGGTTGGTGGTTTCGCGCTTTCCGTCGGATGCGAGGCGGTCGATGAGCAGATTGTATCCCTCGGCGTCGGCTGAAGTGTCGGTGTCGGTAATCTGAAGGAAAGCTCCATCTTTTTCGAACCGTGAGAACCCCTCCTTCAGGTAAATGTCGGCCTGTTGGGCAAATGTTCGCCCTTCGGCGAGGTCGATTGGCGCAAGGATGGCAAACCGGGTGCCCATGGGGTAGGTGTCGATGCATCGCAGAATGTCGTCGACGGTGTGCTTCTTCACCAGTTCGCCCGAAATAGGCGAATAGGTGCGGCCGATTCTTGAGAAAAGCAGACGCAGATAGTCGTAGATTTCGGTAGATGTGCCCACGGTGCTACGGGCATTGCGGGTGTTGACTTTCTGCTCGATGGCAATTGCCGGCGGAAGCCCCTTGATGTAAGTGCATTGCGGTTTAGACATGCGGCCAAGAAACTGGCGGGCATACGACGAAAGGCTCTCAACATAGCGGCGTTGTCCTTCGGCATACAGCGTGTCGAACGCCAGCGACGATTTTCCGCTGCCCGACAGCCCTGTAATCACCACAAATTTGTTTCGAGGGATGGTAACGTCGACGTTTTTCAGGTTGTTGACCTTTACGCCTGCAGCTTCGATGAATTTTTCCTTTGCCATAGAACAGATAATTTCGAACTGCAAAGATAGCAATAATCTCCGTCGGTTGTTTGCTGCTATTGCCATAGCATTGTTTTTTTACAAAGAAAAAGCCGCTTCAGGTAGTGCCGGCAGCACAGTTGGCACAGCCAATACGGTAGCATATGCAAAGATACGCACTGATAATGCCAGTCGTATTGCGAAAACCGCCACCACTTGTGGCGGTGGTTGATGTTAACGATGCATTTCGATGACCATCGAAATGCTGATGGTAAGCTAATAAGACTTTGTGCCTTCAACGCGTTGCGACGGCAATATTTTAGTGTATGCTGTTGGCGGTTTTCGCAATACGAGCAGTGGTTTTGGTGGTAAGTTTGTGGTGTCGTGAGTGTCGTGGAGGTATGCGGGCCGATTGGACTATGGTGCGCTTGTGGGTGGCTCCATCTGGAGCGAGAGCGCAACCGTTTGCGGGGGTGAATGCGCACTATTTGCTGTTAATTGAGTCTATTTTCTTCGGTAATAGGAATAAAGAGGCTAATTTCACACCACATTTACTACCAATGCCGAAGACAAGCACGCCCCGATTGCCATGAATACCTGGCCGTGCTTGTGCTCGGGATAAAACATCATTTTCAGATATGGTAATTACTGATTACATCATTATTGCCGTTTACTTTATCGGGCTTATTGTGCTCGGAACGTTGCTCGGTCGAAACATCAAGAGCAGCAAGGAGATGTTTATCGCAGGGAAGAATTCGTCGTGGTGGCTCTCAGGATTGTCGACGTATATGACTATCTTCTCTGCCAGTACCTTTGTGGTGTGGGGCGGAGTGGCCTATCGCTCGGGTTTGGTGGCAATAGTGGTGGGCCTTATGCTTGGCGTGGCATCGCTGATAATAGGACGCTGGATAGCAGGCAAATGGGCTGCCATGGACATAAGTTCGCCTGCCGAATATCTGGGCATACGCTATGGTAAGGCGATGATTAATTTCTTCACTGTTGCCGGTATGATAGGCAAGGGGTTTCATACGGCAGTAGCGCTGTATGCAGTGGCGGTGATGACAGTGGTGTTAATGCCATTTCCTGAGGGTTGCTTTTTCGCCGACCCAGCAACAGGGCACCTGTCGGTAACTTGGGCCATTGTTCTGTTGGGGGTGATTACTCTTGTGTATACCACAGCCGGCGGGTTCATTGCCGTGCTGATAACCGATTTGCTTCAGTTTGCCATTCTGATGGCGATGATATCGATAATGATACCCATGTCGTTCAATGCCGTTGGAGGCATACCAGAATTTGTTCGCAATGCACCTCCGGAGTTCTTCAATCTCTTCACCAGCCAGTATTCATGGATATGGATGGTGCTGTGGCTGTTTCTGAATGTGTTTATGCTTGGCGGCGACTGGGCATTTGTGCAGCGCTATATCAGTGTGCCATCGGTTAAGGATGCCAAGCGCACGTCTTATCTGGTAGCTGCACTTTATCTTGTCACTCCGTTGTTTTTCTATGTACCTACACTCACCTATAGGGTAATCAACGGCGATGCCAACCCTGAGCAGGCATATATGATGATGAGCCAGCTGGTGCTGCCTGCGGGAATGCTTGGCATGATGTTGGCTGCAATGCTGAGCGCCACTATGAGCATGGCATCGGGCAACCTTAACGTGTATGCCAATGTGTTTACCTACGATATATATAAGCACATCCGCCCCAAGGCCGGTGATGGACGTCTGATGACGGTGGGCCGTCTGTTCACCTTCTGCTACGGTGCGTTCATGACCATCGTGGCCATCTTGATACCGTTTCTTGGCGGAGCGGAGAAGGTGGTGGTGTCGATACTAACTCTTGTAATCTCGCCTCTGTTCATCCCGTCGATATGGGGCCTGTATTCGCGGCATACAAGCCAGAAAAATGTGTTTATCGCCATGGGCATAACATATATTGCAGCAATACTAACCAAATCGGGTGTTATTCTGCACGATTTTGTTGGCGCACATCCAGAGTTTACCGATGCCTTTATCGGACTTGTGTTTCCGGTAACCATTCTCGCCATATTTGAGATTGTTGCCCGACGGAAGTCGGACGATGCAGGCTGGACACGATTGACAGCACATTACCGCAGCGGTGAGAAGGTGATGAGCCGCGAGCAGAACCTGATGAACAAGAAAGCAGG
>JBJEKE010000027.1:0-5806 GCA_051878475.1 Muribaculaceae bacterium
CTCAACATCGGTCCACAACCCGATGGCCGATTGCCACAAGTAGCCGTTGAGCGGCTTCATGAGATAGGACAGTGGCTCCGCAAGTATGGCGAGAGCATCTATGGCACCCGTGGAGGCGATATTCCTCCTCACAATTGGGGTGTGAGCACCCGCAAGGGCGATGTGCTGTATCTGCACATCACCGATTGTCCCGACAGTTGCCTCTTTGTGCCGGTGATGCAGAAAGTGGTGGCATCGAGATGTCTTAACACCGGCAATAAGGTGGCAATACAGAAGGTTAAAGACCGCGGTATCGTGGTCGACCTTACCGGAATTCCTGCCGAAACCGACCGAATAATTGCTCTCACTCTCAAATGATTTTCCAAATGAAGATTCCAAAACCAGTGTTAACGCTGCTTGTAATGGCCGTAGGTGCCGGATTGGCAGCGGCGCAGATATCAACTCCGCGAATCGAGGCCGATTTTGCCTTGAAGAAGAAACAGTTGTCCAAGGGAAAGTTGTTCGAGATATTCAAGTATCCCATGAGTGAGGCCGAACGCCAATCGATGACATTTCTGTATGCATACATGACTGTTGGCGATATCACCGACTACAGTGGCGAGTTCTATCTCAATAGCGTTAAAGCCACTTTGCGCACTCGCGAATCGATGCCTTGGGGGGCGCAGATTCCCGATGATGTGTGGCGACACTTTGTGCTGCCGGTGAGAGTTAACAACGAGAATCTCGACAATGCCCGCATCGAGCTTGGTAGAATACTTGCCCCTCGTGTCAAGGGGCTTACAATGGAGCAGGCTGCTCTCGAAGTGAACCATTGGTGTCACGAAAAAGTTGCTTACGAGCCCTCTGATGTCCGCACAAGTGCACCTCTGTCCACTATACGCAGTGCTGTTGGCCGTTGTGGCGAAGAGTCGACTCTGCTGGTGAGCGCATTGCGCTCGGTTGGTATTCCTGCACGCCAGGTGTACACCCCGCGCTGGGCACACACCGACGACAACCATGCCTGGGTTGAGGTGTGGGTTGATGGCCAATGGCATTTCCTCGGCGCGTGCGAGCCCGAGCCGGTGCTCGATCTTGGCTGGTTCAATGCGTCGGCAAGCCGCGGCATGCTCATGCACACAAAGGTTTCCGGATACTATGAGGGCCCGGAGGAGGTGATGCGCCGTACTGCTAATTTCACCGAAATAAATGTAATTGACAACTATGCAGCTTCGGCTCGTTCCGAGGTCACTGTTGTCGACGAAAATGGCGTTGCCGTTGAGGGTGCCTGCGTAGAGTTCGGCTTGTATAACTACGCTGAATTCTATACTGTAAGTCGACAAACCACCGACGCTGCCGGCCGTGCTGCGCTGACTGCCGGATTGGGCGATATGGTGGTGTATGCCTCGAAGAACGACCGCTTTGGCCTGAAGAAGATAAGTTTCGGTACCGACTCCCATGTCCAAGTAGTTCTTAATCATGTGGTGGGAGAGCCTGTCAGCATGGATATCGACATCGCCGTGCCGCGTGAGAATCCCGTAGTGCCGGCAGTTGCTGCCGAACAGCGTGCAGTAAACACCCTAAGACTGCAACAGGAAGATTCAATACGTAATGCCTACGTGGCAACATTTGCCGACCGTGTGGCATCGGACAAGCTGGCGCAAATGGTACACCTCGATGCCGATTCGGTGTGGGAAGTCATCAGCCGCACACGTGGCAATTATGGCAACATCAGCAATTTCTTAATCGGAGCATCGAGCCGTGGCATGGCGCAGCGCGCTTTGCAGCTGCTTGGCACTCTGTCGCACAAGGATTTGCGCGATACTGACCCCAATGTGCTCAACGACCACTTGTATAATACACCTGTTTCGGCCGATGTGGCTACGGTATTGGCTCCGCGCATTGCCAATGAGCAACTTACTGCTTATCGTTCGTTTTTCGGGCGTGTTGTCAACGAAAAACTGAGAAGCCGTTTCACCGAGAATCCGGAAACACTAGTGCAGTGGTGCCGCAAGAACATCGCAGTTTGCAATGACCTCTCCACCCTGTTCACCACCATATCGCCTGAGGGTGTATGGCGTGCCCGTGTGGCTGACGACCGCTCGCTGAGCATTTTCTTCGTGGCGATGGCACGCTCGCTAGGCATCTCCTCGTATATCGATGAAGTAACCGGCAGTACCATGTACATTGCCGGCGCCGATACGGTCCGCGTTGATTTGTCGGGTTCGGCTTCTGTTCCGTCGAAGCCGCAGATGGCAACTCTTCGCCTTGATTTCTCGCCTTCAGGCAGGCTCACCGATCCTGAATATTTTCGTCATTTCTCCATTGCACGCTATTCCGACGGCCGGTTTTACCAGCTCACATATCCCGATTTCGAGCCTTGGAGCACATCGTTTGCCAAGGGCACTTCGGTGGAGCAAGGTTACTATATGCTTACCAGCGGCACTCGGTTGGCAACTGGCAATGTGCTCGCACATATCGAAATGTTTCCGGTTTCTGAAGGCTCCAATGCCGCCACACTCACACTTCGTAACGACAACCGGCAGGTGAGCGTTATCGGTTCGCTCGATTCAGAGTCGGTGTTTACCGGTGGAATTAACGGCCAGCCAACATCATTGTTGAAGGCTTGCGGCCGTGGATATTTTGTGCTTGGAATAGTTGGAGTGGGGCAGGAGCCGTCGGTTCATGCGCTCAACGACATTGCGCTGCAGGCCAATCAGCTGAAAGCTACCGGAAGAACCATGGTGCTGCTGTTCCCAAGCCGCACTGCATTCGAATCGTATATGCTTCATCCGGTGGCCGGCTTACCCGACAATGTGGTCATGGGAATTGACGACGATCAGACCATTGAGCGGCAGTTGTGCCAGGCAATGGAGATAGGCGATGAAGCCACACTGCCGATATTTGTCATTGCTGACACTTTCAATAGGGTGGTGTTTGAAGCGCACGGCTACACCATAGGTCTTGGCAACACCATTGTGAAGATCCTCGACGCAATCAGCAGGTAGCTCTCGATTATGTGAATATCGTTAATAATCGCTCCATTTCGAATAATATTTTTTCACAAAAATGCAGATATATGCTATTTGTGGTATATATTTGCATTTATTTTTATATAAAATTGACAAAGAGTTAAGAATAGGTGATATATTTGTGTATGTGTAATGCTTATAGACTAATATTACTGACAATCTGCCAATAAATATAGTCGTGATGTATCCCGACGCCCGTATGTGAAAAATGTCGGTTTTGTAATAAATATCCGTCTTTTAGGATATTGCTTCGACATTTTTCAAATGCTTAACGATGTAAATGAGATTGTAAATTAATGATAATGAAAAGAAACTTTATTAATTGTGTAATGTTGGCAGCATTAATCGTTGCAGCCGTTCCCGTTTGGGGCTCGAAACCGATGAAAGTGAAGGCTGGAAAAGTAGCCGTATCGCTACCGATAATTGAGTTGCCGGTAAAGCGTGCGGCATCGATAAAGGCCGACAATGCATCGGAACTGGTTGCTGAGTTCAGTTGCTACACTTCCGATGCGTATTCGCCCAAGTGGAGCGAAAACTTTGATGCCGGAATAGGCGAATGGACCGTTGAAGGTACCGACGACGTTGCCTGGACCGTGAAGAAAATTACCGACACCGGAAAGGACTTTTCCGATACCGACCCTAATGATGTTCAGTCGCTATATGTCGATGGACCTTACCAAATTTTCAAGCGTGCAAAGGCTTCAGCCACATCGCCTCTCATCAAGGTGCCGGCTAACGGTTCGCTCGAGGCATATGTGGGGTTCTCGCAGAATATGGACGACTATTGCCGCTTGTCGTTGACAATATCAACCGACGAATTTGCCACCGAGCAGGAATTGTGGAACAGCGCCGACGAAACCGGCGAACTCTCCTGGCGTTGGCACCACGTAATCGTGTCGCTCGAGGAGTATGTTGGGAAATCAGTAAAGTTACGGTTTACATATGGACCGGGCAAGGATGACATGTTTAATCTGGGCGGATATATGGGCGATTTCGCTATCGATGGCATGAAGATTCTCGGAATCAACACTATCGACGGCATATCGCTTAAAACAGGCGAGATAGTCCGCTTTGCCGACCTTTCTTCCGGTGAGCCGGCCGAATGGCATTGGACATTTCCCGGCGCCACTCCGTCGGAATCAACTGAACGCGAGCCGCAAGTGTTCTACACACGCGATGGCCACTACGATGTGACTCTTACCGTCAGCAATGCCGAAGGCACCGATACGAAGACGCGTACAGCCTTTGTTGAGGTTGTTGGCAGCGCCCCTGTGGCTAAAATCATTCCTCCTGCCACATTCCGTAATGCTGAGAATCACTATCCGCTTGTGGCACCTATGGCCAAGGTGCAGTTTGCCGATGGCTCGTCGAATTTCCCCACATCGCACAGCTGGGCTTTCAGTGGAGTAGACCCCGAGCCGTATGCCGTATTTGAGAGCACCGACGAATGTCCCGTGGTGCAATATAGCTACCAGCACAATCAGGCTGTGACGCTGCATGTGGAGAACGAACACGGAGCATCGGACGACGCAATTAATGTATCGGCCGAGTACTATGCTGCAATCAACAACCTTGAGGCCGACGACCATGCCGCTACTTTCGACCTTGACGGTCGTGGCACATTCCCTGGAACAAACAGCATGAAGATTACAGCATATGCCGAGAAGTTCTCGAAGCCATCGTGCCCGATGGTAGTGTATGCCGCATATGTGTACTTCGTTACTGCCGAAGCCAAAGCTCTTACCGACCAGATTTCCGACGTTGGCGTGCATCTCTACACCAGCGAAAACGGTTTGCCGGGTAAACGCATCGAATCGACGTGGTGGCGCGTTTTCGAACTCGACCTTCCCTCCGGCGGATATCTGCAGCCAACCGAGTTTGAGTTCACCCCGACTGTTATCGACGATGAATTCTTCGTGGTTATCGATGGCATCCCTGAAAAGAACGATTCGGTCGACGTTTCGTTTGCAATGGCCGATTTCCGTGACCACGGAAACACCGCCTATATGCTGAAGGATGGCGAATGGCGCGAAGTGAGCTCTTATTTCCCGGCCGGCGCCAATCACACATCGTTTTATGTAACCCTTTCAATGGGGCATTCGGTGATGATGCCGCTGCCTATGGGCGCCGAAGGCACCGTTACTGTGGGCAAGGATGCCGGAAAAGTGGATTTCCCGTTCTTCTCGCTTATGGGCTATAAAACCCCTGTTGCCAGCTCTGACGACTGGTGCAGTGTGGTTAATACTCCTAACAACCTTACTTCCGACACTCTTGAGATTGCTTACGACCGTTTGCCGGCCGGCCTTGAACAACGTGAAGCCGTGCTGACAGTAACCGACGGCTTTACTTCCTACGATATCCATGTGGTTCAGCGTGCCGATTACGAAAGCGGCGTTGCAGCAATAGAAACCTCCGATATATCTGTCTGCCCGTCGATGGTTACCGATGGATTCAGCATTGTTGGATTGAACGAGCGTGCCGCGGTGAATGTTGTAGATCTCAACGGCCGCACAGTGTTCGCCGATAATGTTGGCCCGGATGCAAGAATTGATGCAGCAAACTGGGCTGCTGGAGTGTATATAGTAAAGGTTACCACCTCCACTGCCACCATCACAAGGCGCATTGTGAAGCGATAGCCAATCCTGCTTTATTGCAAAAGGCTGTGCCCCAGTTCAACAGGCACAGCCTTTTGCCGTTTAGGCTATATATCAAAAATCCCGAACTGCTTGTGCAATCCGGGATTCGTGACTCCGACAGGATTCAAACCTGTAACCTTCTGATCCGTAGTCAGATGCTCT
>JBJEKE010000028.1:0-5783 GCA_051878475.1 Muribaculaceae bacterium
TGATAGTCATCACCTGCCGGGTCGTTGAAGGCCGAGAACGGATCGGTCTCCATATTTGCCACAGTTTCAGGCGACAATTTGCGGCGCAAAGCCTCAACATAATCTTTATATGAACTGAATTGATACTCATCGTCGTTCGACAATCCGTCGAGGCCCACATCCTGACGCTCGCGTGCACCTTCCGAGGTGTCGAAAGCATACGACAGCGATGATTGCTTCGATACGCGTCCCCAAACGGTCTCAACCACATTCGAGAAATCGTCGTTAATAGGCAATCCGTTTTCATACGACTTCATGCCATCCTTGAGGATGTCCTCACTCACCTCGCCAAGATTGAAATAGAGGTCACCACCATCGGTATAGTGATTTTCCATATCGAGGAACGGGCTGAGCAGCCAGAACTGGATATACTCAATGTTAGATTGTTCAAAGTTAGGGTTGTCCATCTTGCGCATTATGCCACCCCACCGACGTTCGGGAAACAGAAGCTTGCCATCGTCGGAAATGTTATCAGCATCTAAGTTATAGGGGCCTCGCTCTTCGGGATAGAACGAGAGGTTGAGAGTCTGCACTGTTGACGATTCACCGTAATTGATTTCCTTAGCTGGATAAATTTCGCGCGAGGTGATTTCACGGACATAAGGATCCGACTGCTGGTCGAGGTCGTTACGCAGATAGCCGGGAGCTGTCGATGAATTCTTCTGGGTGAACATGCGGTCGATATAGTACCATGCCAGAAGTGCTCGGTTATAGCCATAGCGAACATCGTTACTATAGTTCGACTCGGGAAACAGTGCTCCACCTCCCTGTTCGTAGGGAGTGGATGCAAGGAACCATGAATAAGGCGAACGTAGATCAACTCCGGTCTGGGTGGTTTCGAAATCGTCGATATACGAGCTGCCACGGTTTGTGCCGGTCTTTTGTTTGTGCGGCATGATGTGTGCAAACTCTGCATTGAGGCTCACCGTCGACGGAGCAGTAGCGTTAACGGTAGGTATCTTGTTAAGCAGGTTAGTGAGCCACATGAACTGGTTGTTGTACGACAAGTTAAGCCCCCAAATGGTGTTGTTAACCGATTCCTGCCCGATAGCAACCTTCTCTGTGATTGACTTTTCGGAGAAGTGCATCACAGTGGCGCCGAGATTGAAATGCTTATTGAATTCGTAGTTCAAGTCGAGACCGAGCAACGTCTTGCGCTGCGTGCTGAACATCGACTGGTTCTCAAGGGTTACGTTGACACTCGTACCGGCATCAATTATGCTTTGGTTGAGGATGGTAACGATACCCATATTATAATCAACCGTATAGTCGCTGTTCTCGGCCAAGGTTACACCTCCGGCTGTAACGACAACCGAACCGCGCGGCACATTCATGGCATTGAGTCTGATTTGTGAACCTGACGACGACTGGTATTCACCCTCAAGCACAAATTTGTTCTTGTCCTGCATCTGTCGGGCTACGGTAAGTGTTGAATCATACAATTCCTTAAACACATATTTTTTAGCCTCGTTGGGGTCGGTAATCTTCGACTCCAGGTGGGAGCCGAAAGGTTCGGCTACGGTGAATATTATTCGGCCGGTTGACGATTGCACCGTGTAGCCCTCAACATAATCGAAGAAGCCATCGCTGTTGGTGTTGTTGTTGCTGTCGATACGGTCGAGATTCATCACCTGCAGGAGAGTCTTGTCGTTAAGGCCGGCCACAGGGAGATAGTTGATTTCGGTACCCGTTGTGTCGCTCAGATACTTGATATTGAGTTTAAACTTGGTTTTCTGCACTTGATATGCTCCAAGCGAATACACGTTTTTCACCATAAGTCGCCACATAGGAAGTTTCGGCGAAGCAGTTGTCGACTTAAGCATTTTCAGGAACAGCGACTGGCTGGTCTGCGAAATATCGCCCGAGAACTCACCCACCTGATATGTGTTGCCACGATAAGTGTATTGGTAGGCCACAGCGAGCACTTCATCGGCATTCAACGCCGTTTTCAGCGAAATGTAACCAAGAGTGGAATTGAGAGTGTACTCACTCGATGTTAGCAGACGTGCACTTTCCACTTTTTCGTAGTCGCGGCCGCCATTTATTCCATATGCCGACAGCGGTTCGAGCACTTGCGTTACCGAGCTGATGTTGCGGGCATCAGGGTAATCGGTCTTTATTTCGTTAAGAAGACTGTTCGAGCTGTTCGACGGGTTGTCGTACTGCATGTTGGGTGTCCAGTGGTCAGAGGCAAGATACTTGTTTTCGCCAAGGTCCATGAAACCCACGAAATTTCGGCTTTCGTTGAAATTGCTTCGCTTGTTGGTAATCCACACCTCGATTCGGGTGATATTAATACCAGAGTTCACAATAGGCAGATTGGCTAGCCACTTGTCGTAATTTTCGCGGAAGAAGTGCGAGAGGAAGAAGTGCCTGTTCTGGTCGTAGTTGTCACTACTGATTGAAAACGATGTGGTTTGGGCACCACCTTTGGTGTTTACCGATTGGGTTTCACTGTTCTGTTGCGACACGAGTGCCGTGGCAGTGAGTTTACCGAACTGGAGCTTCGTTTTTATACCGAAAAGCGCTGTGCTACCTTTGATGAGCGACGAACCGGTGGTCATGCTCACATTACCGGCTTCAATTTCCTTGATTATTTCATCCTCTTTACCGGCATATTGCAGTTTAAGGTTCTTTGAATCGAAGTCGAACGTGGCATCAGTGTTATAAGTCATGTCGAACTTCATCTTGTCGCCCACCGAAGCGGCAATGGTGGCCTGTATTTTCTGGTCGAAATCGAAATATGTTCTGCGACGCGAATTAACCGGCATAGAAGGGTTATCGGTTTTATTGGATTTGATACCCATATTGAGCGCCACCGAGCCCGAAGTCTTCAGTTGAACGCCACCGGGGCCAAACACCTTCTCGAGCGGACCAAGGGCAAAATTCATGTCGAGGAAATTAAATTCCTTCTTGCCATTCTTCTCGAATTCCTCGGCATTCTTTTGCCTATAGTATTCAATCATCGACTTTCGAAGCGACACATCATTGTATTCGTCGGCCGAAAGGAGGAACGGCGAGGCTATCTCCATGTCGCCAAGCTTGGTGCGAATGGTATAGAAACCCGTAGCAGGGTCATACTCCGCTTCAGTTTTTATGTTTTGAGGGGTCTTCAGGTCAATGGCATGCTCCGACGGTTCGGTAATGTCCTCAAACGACTGGGGCACAGTGGGCTGCACATCATATTGCATGTTTAGCGAATCGGATGGTGCCGGCTTGGGAATACTATAAGGCGGCGGTGCCTGAAGTGTTGAATTGATGTATTGGGCATAGGCAATAAAAGAGCCGACAGAATACAACAGTATTCCGCCAACTGCAGCTATCAACAACCATTTTCTATTACCCTTTTTACTCATTCGTCAATAATGACACTTGCCACGCACTTGCGACATTACTTGTGCGCAGCATTGCGCCTTCGACGGTTACATCATTTTCAGAGCCTGCTTTATAGCATCCTCTACGCTTATCGTCGGATTCCCTGAGTAAAGTTTCTTCAATGCTTTTTGCGAAACCGGTTTCGGGAAGCCAAGCATTACCAAAGCTGCGAGCGCTTCGTCGAACGACTCGTTTGATGACAGTACCGTTATATCTAACGAATCATCACCCATATTTATTTTATCCTTGAGGTCAACAATTATGCGTTGTGCCGTTTTTGCACCTATTCCTTTCACTGATTTCAGCATATTCGAGTTGGCCGAGGCAATAATTTGCTTAAGTTCTGAGGGACGGAAGGTGGATAAAATCATACGCGCCGAGGCAGCACCCACTCCCGATACACTTATCAGCTGCTCAAAAAGTTCACGCTCTACCTTCTCGGCAAAGCCATAAAGTGCATATGCATCCTCACGAATTGCCTCATAAACATATAGTTTTGCCTCAGCGGCATTCTGAAGAGCCGAATAGCTGTTGAGCGAAATACTGAGCATATACCCCACTCCATGATTGTCAATTACAGCATAAGTGGGTGTAAGTTCGGCTATCTCCCCTTTTATATAATCAATCATAATGCGCTGTCGTTAGAATTAATACTACAAAAATAACATTTTTATACTATTAGGTGTCAATATATTGGTTACAAAAAGGAATAATTGCCATAGATTTAGACCTTGGCATCGCTCGATAAATTTGTTATATTAAAATCTTATGCTACCTTTGCCGTTGACATAAATAGTGCAAAACAATAAAAAAACGATCAGACTATTATGAAATCTTCAATTCGAATTATTGTGTTGGCCATGGTGGCTATGATTATTGCTCTTCCGGCAAGTGCCCAATTCCGATTCGGTATCAAGGCCGGTGTGGCCCTTAACAGTCTCCATTTTGATAAAAATTACACCGACGTATTAAGCAGCGAAAACCGTGCAGGCTTCACCGGTGGTTTGATGGCTGAATTCACTGTACCTGTAATAGGTCTTGGCTTGGATGCGTCGCTGATGTATGTTCATCGCAGTGCCGATGAAGTGGCTGAAGCCGGCGATATCAAGGCCGAGGCAACATTGGCTAAGCGCGACTATATCGAGATTCCTATCAATGTGAAATACAAGTTCTCGATTCCTGCAATTAGCAGCATCATTTCGCCATACGTATTCACCGGTCCATCAATTGCATTTTTGGTAAGCGACGCTAAGGACATATACAATAAATGTGATGTAGCATGGAACGTAGGTGCCGGTGTTGAGCTCATCCGCCACCTCCAGGTTAGTGCAAGCTACGGCTTCGGTATCACAAAACTCGTAACTGACCACGACGCCAATGTAAAGAACCGCTATTGGACACTCACTGCAGCTTATCTGTTCTGATTGCTTAGCAAGAAAAACGTTAATAAATGGCCGGCGCACTGATGTGCGTCGGTTTTTTATGTCAAAAAGGATTAACTCGCAGGGGTAATTATCGAAAACTCTTGTGTGTACCACATTTTTATGGTAGTTTTGCGAAAGTTTTTAAACAATTATCGAAAAAAGTATATGAAAAAAATCATATTAAGCCTCATTTGCATAATCATTGCCTCATCGGCATCGATGGTAAAAGCCCAGAACAGCCGTTGGGGCGTGGTAGCAGGCGCCACTCTCACCAATCTCCATTTCAAGCAAGATCTGTTTGGCACCGACCAGTCACTTGGCTATTCAGCCGGCGTAAAGGGCGACTTGGCATTGGGTAGCATAGGTTTTGGTGTCGACGCTGCACTGCTCTACACCCAGCGCGGCGCCACCCTTCACCTGGGCGACAGAAAAATCTGGGCGAGCGAAGGCTACGGAATTGAGCGCAGCTATCTGCACTACATGGAACTTCCTATCCACCTGCGTTATAAATACCAGAACCTTAACGGCATTGAGAACACCATTGCCCCGTTTGTATATTTGGGTCCATCGTTCTCCTTCCTGCTGGGACACAGCGACATTCCTGCGCTGGAATATGCAAAGATGGCCGTATCGCTGCAATTCGGCTTAGGAGCTGAAATAAAGAAGAATATTCATGTGTATGCCTGCTACGACATGGGCGTTACCTACGCATTGAAAACTAAGTTGCTCGACAACATGAGTGCCCGCAACCGTGGCTGGAAGATTTCTGTGGCCTATTATTTCGACTAATTACATTTGCAGCCCCGCAGTTACATGGGGTCGACATCATAGTATATGACAGTGGATTTCATTCTGGAGTCCACTGTTATCATTTTCTCATATATGGTTCTCAGAATGACCTTTACCTTGGGCATCGAAGCCTGATTTTCCATCTTAAGCATAATT
>JBJEKE010000029.1:0-5775 GCA_051878475.1 Muribaculaceae bacterium
AGGTATTTGCCATTGTCAACCTGAAAACTTTTAATGCCGCTCTCGGTAATCCACAGCTGCAGCTTGCCCTTCACAGCCGACAGCCCTTTCACATCGGTGGCGATGGCAATGTTTCCATCAGCGTCGATGTGAGCCTCAACAGCCAGCTCAATGGGCGATTCGCGTGTAATTTCGTCGCGAATCCATGTGGGCCAGTCGTTTTTCTGGCTCAGTGTGCCACCGCGGCGGTTAACCACTGCGCTTGGATAGGCTGCCACGTTCCACGTCTTGGCATATTCGTCGCCGTCGGGTACTGTCATCAGCCCTTGGAATTGGTCACCCAGTGAACCTTCGGTCATTCCGAACGAGCCGGCATGGATGGCCACCGACACCAGCTGCTCGCCGTACTGTTCGTGCAGATTTGCCACCAGCCGATGTGCGTCGGGGCAGTTGGTGCAACCTTGTCCGGTGAATTCTTCGAGAAGCACGGTGCGCTTGCAACTCACTGCGGGGAGCTCCTCGAAACGGTCATCGGGGTCAACCTCGTTGCAAGCTGTCAGAGCGATGCACGCAAGTGCTATGGCAGATATTTTGTTGAATATTTTCATTGTTGAGCGTTAGAAGTTGAAATTATACGAAATGTTCAAGCCGCGGCTGGCCGGCACGTTTCGGCAAACGCCGCCCGAGCAGTTATATCCGGCGCGGGTGCGGCCGTAGCCCACCATCAGACGATGTGATTTGTAGGTACCGGTAACCGATGCCATATAATAGTGGTTGTCGGTCGAGCCGTTGTTCCACATGTCGCTGACAGTAAACATCAGGTATGGCTGTACCGAGAGTTCCAGCAAGCCGTAGGTCCAGTCGCCTTGGTCCTGCTTGGTGCTCAGGTATTGCACCTCGCCGCGCAGTGTCAGGCGGTTGTTGAACTGGAGTTTGCCTTCAGCCACGAAAATGTTTGATTTCACCATGCCACCTTTGCCTTCAATCACTGTCTTGTTGTAGCGTTGGTTCATATACATGAGGTTTAGCTTGAAAGCTGACGAGAACTTCTTTTCAAGCTGTACGTTGATGTCCTGATAGTACATCTCGCCCATTTTGAAGAACGAAGTCTTGTAACCGTCGGTGCCCATGTAGCTGTCGTTGATTTTTTCCAACGGGTCCTTGTCGAGTGCGCGGATGTGGCTGATGTTGAGTTTCAGCTTGGTGCCGTATCGTCCACCGAGCGCTGTGCCGCGGCGGAACGAGTAGCCGAATTCGCCCTGGAACGCCCATTCGCCCTTGGCAGCCTGGGTGGCATAAGGATAGATGGCGGGTAGGGCATAGGTATGCTGGTAGGCAAATGCCGGCATATTGTTGACGAATCCTGATGTGCCGCTGATGGTGCGCTGCGAGCGGAACGACATGTTGTCGCTGCGCTTGGCCTGGATAAGTGCGCTTACGCCCTTGGCTGAGTAGGAAGCCGAGAGCAGCACCGCGTTGCCACGGCGGTAGATGTATCCGTTGTCGAACGATGGATCTTGCGAACGCCATGCATATTCGGCAAGTATGTTGTAGTTGCCACTCTGGAACCGTGTGCGAGCATCGAAAGCATGAACTGTCGAGGGGGTGTTGAGCTTATAGTCGGTTCCCGGCACGATAATGTCGGACTGTTCGGTGTAGTCGAGCAGTACATACGAAGCCCCCACCATCCAAGCCATATTCTTGTCGCGCATCGACTGGCTGTACTGGTCGAAGTTAACCTCAACGTCGGCTCCGGCAAGCCATGAGTCGGTGCTCCAGTCCCAATAACGGCGTTGCACACCGCCGAGGGCCTTTAGCTGTACGCCCTTAATGGCATTCATATTGAGGCGCGCACCGCGAATTGAGTTGTCGATGCCAAGGCTACGCTCCTCGTAGGTGCGGAATATAAGTCCGCTGCCAAATTGGTCGTATATATCGCCGAGAGTAAGGTCGATATTGCTTTTCGGAAGCTTCAACTTCAGGTAGAAGTTAGGTACACCCCATCCCTTGAATTCCGGTTCGAAGCCCGGAAGCGGGTATTCGGTGAATTCGAGCCGAGCACCGGCGTCGAGATACTTGCTGTATAGGCTCAGGTCGGCATAAGTGTTGGTGAGCGCCCAGTCGTCGTATGTGCCGGTGTTAATGGCCTTGTCCTCCTGCGGGATAAGGATATCGCTTTGGATGCTGCCGTGGAACGACACCTGTTTCCAGTCGTCCTGTGCATATGCCAAGGCTGAACAGGCCAAGGCAATGCAAGCCGCCGACAGCGTCTGTATTTTGGTCATTGCTTAATTAATGAATGTTACGTTATTTCTTTTTTGAAGCCTTATTCGAAGAAGTTTTCTTCGAGCCGGCAGTGAGTTCGCGCAATTTCTTGATAACCTCCTGCTCGCCGCCTTCGGTGTATCCGCTGTGCGAATAGGCAATGTTGCCGTCGCCGTCGATGATGAACACGTGAGGAATGTTGCGGATGTTCATTGCACGAAGAAATTCGCTGTTTGGGTCGAGGAGCACCTCATATTCCCATTCTTCGCTGTCGACCATCGGCTTAACCTTGTTGATGTTCTGAGCCTGGTCGATAGAGATGGCAACGAGTTTCATGCCGGTTTCCTTTTGCCAGTCGGGATACACCTCGTGGATGGCCTTGAGCTCGCGGTTGCACGGCTTGCACCATGTGGCAAAGAACGAGATGACAAAAGGCTTTCCGCCATTTGATAGTTTTGAAGTGTCAACAGTCTTTCCGTCAAGCGATTTAAGCTTTACCGACGGCAATTGAGCAGATGCCACAGAAGCTGCCAAAAGCAGAACAGCGGCAATGAAAAATCTAAATAGTTTCATTGTTACAAATATTTGTTTGGCAAAAATACAAATTTATACTAAAATATCGTTGATAAATCGGTTTTATTTTATGGATAGCCTTTTTATTTATAATTTTGTGAACAGGAAAACCAAATATTTTACATATGAAACTGATCAAATCAATTGTTCTTGTTGCTGCTATTGTCCTCGGTGTATCGGCATATGCCGCTACTATCGACGGTGCAAAGCTCAGCAAAGTTGAATTCAGCGATGGCTCCGTGTTCCGGGGCTTGTCGGATAACGGTGCATGGGCTGTGGCTTATGGCGTTAATCAGGCATCATCAACTTATGCCTATCCTAAAATCATCAATGTGGCAACATCGGAAATCACCGAGCTTCTATCGGCCGACGAGACAAGCGCTGCCGGCGAATGTTGGGTTAACGACGTGACAAACGACGGCCTGAAGGTTGCCGGTTCATACCAAGGGCAGCCTGCTGTATTTGATGTGACTTCCAAGACGTGGACACTGCTCACCCTTCCCGAAGGATGTTCCGGTGGCTTGGTGCACGCAGTCACTGGCGACGGCCATTATGCCGTTGGCCGTTGCACTCACTCCGATAACTGGCTCTACGAGGAAGGCGCAATGTGGGACCTCACCGATAACTCGATTGTAACGCTCAGCAACCTTCCAAATGTCGATATGTCAGGCACTTATCAGGACGAATGTCGCCTCACCGACATCTCGGCCGACGGCCGCTATGTTGTGGGCTGTATAAGCTTCTGTTATATGAACGACATGATGTACTTCATGTACGACCGTCAGACCGAAAGCTGGGACCCGATTGCTTTTACCTACGACAGCACCGCAAATTCGTTCACTGCAAAGGACGGGTCGGCTCTGAAATTGTTTGAAATCACAGTGAGCCCCAACGGAAAGTGGGTGAGTGGCGCCATTTATACCGTCGACGATGCCCAGCATCCATTCCGCTACGACACCGAGACAAAGCAGATAGAGTTTATCAACGATGGCGAGTCGATTGACAAGGCATTGGTGAGCATCGACGATGCCGGTAACATCTACGCTGCCACTCCTGCCGTATCGCCTTACCGTTCGGTATATATCTACCACGGCAACTACTGGTATGGCCTCGATGAACTGCTCGAACAGCGCTACGGCATCGATTTCTATGCCAAGACAGGATACGACAACACCGGTACTGTGGGCGGCGTGTCGTCCGATGGCAAGACGCTCATTGCCAACGTATCGAACACTACAGAGAACATCACTCTGCAGCTCCCCGAAACCTTCGGCGAGGCTTGCGACAACATTAATCTGCTCAGCAAGTACACAGTGTCGCCTATGTCGGGCTCAACCATCACCAAGGTGTCGGACATCGATGTGCTGTTTAATAGAAATGTAAAGGCAGTGGCCGACAAAAGCCTCATCAATCTGCTCGACAGCAAAGGCAATGTGGTGAAGTCTGCACTGAAATTCGAAGCCAATGCCTCGAACAAGAAACTTCTCAACATAGGATTCCGTACTACAACACTTACCGAGGGGGAAACCTACACAATCACCATACCTGCCGATGCGATCTGCGTTGACGGCGACGAAGCACGTACCAACGAGGCTTTCACCATCACCTACATTGGCCACGGCGACAAGCCGGTGCAGATGGAGAGCGTGGCTCCCGAATCGGGCAGCATGATTGGCCATATCAGCCTCACTACCAACCCGATTCTCCTCACTTTCGACAGCCAGGTGACAACCATTGCCGATGCTGTTGCATATCTGTATCGCAATGAAGAAACCGAATCGATTTGCTCGCTCAGCATCTCGGCAGGAAACACCGAATCGACCTACAATCAGGTAATTCTCTACCCTGTGGGCACAGAATACCTCTACAAGGGCAACACCTACCGCATCGTTATCCCTGCCGGCCAGATTACCGACCTTAGCGGATACTCCTCAAACGAAGAAATCGTGATTAACTACGACGGTTCGTACGAGCGCACCGTGATTTCCGATGATACACATATCTACATCGAGAATTTCCAAGGTGGAATGGGTAATGTGATGCTCTACGATGGCGACAAACAGACGCCTTCCACTGCTATGGCAGCATGGGGATTCGTTGATGACATGGCCTGGAACTACGCCGCTGACGACGATTATTCAAATCCTTGCGCCGTATCGCACTCCATGTATGAAACCGACGGCAAATCGGACGACTGGATGATGACCCCGCAACTGTATATCCCCGACGACAAGTGCTACATCTCCTTTAAGGCACAAAGCTATCTCAGCAGCAAGACCGACTCGCTGAAGGTGCTTGTGTATGAATGCGAAGAAACATTCAACGACCTTACTGAAGCGCGTATGGTCGAAGTGCGCGCAAATGCTATTGTAGAATTCAAGGAAGAACTCAATCCCGGCTCGGCCGACGGCTCGCTTGATGGCGACTGGACTCCGTATGTGATTCGTCTCGACAAATACGCCGGCAAGAATATTTACATTGCATTCCTTAACGACAACGACGCACAGAGCGCGGTGTTTGTGGCTGAAGTGAATGTGGTTCACGCACCCGATTTCCAAATAGCTCTTACTGGTGTGCCCGAATCGGTTGTCAACGGCACTGAACAAGTTGTGAAAGGTTCGTTGATTATCAACAACGAAGTGCTCACCTTCAGCAGTGTTGACATTAATCTTATCGACGGCAACGGTAACGTTGTTGACAATGTAGCTGAAAGCGGCCTGAGTCTCGAAGTTGGTGATGCATACGATTTTGAGTTCACCACTCCGCTGCCGCTCGCAGTTGGTGTTGAAAACAAGTTCAAGGTGTCGGCAACTCTCGATGGAATCTCAAGCAATGAGCTTGAAACCGTTATCAGCAACCTTTCGTTCGCTCCGGTTAAGCGAGTGATACTTGAAGAATATACCGGTCAGGATTGCGGCAACTGTCCGCTCGGCCATTTGGCAATCGAAAAACTCAAGA
>JBJEKE010000030.1:0-5766 GCA_051878475.1 Muribaculaceae bacterium
TGAATTCTGTTGTCAACCTTATGTTGCCATTGGGCAATGGATATTCACGCCCGGCTGATAAGGAGCGCATGACTTTACTTGTCGGTGGTGGCGTTGGTGTGGCGCCATTGCTTTATTTTGGTAAATTGCTTAAATCGGAAGGCTATAATATCGCATTTTTGCTTGCGGCAAAAAACAAAAACGATTTGCTTTTGCTCGACGAGTTCCGCAGAGTTGCTAAGGTTTATATATCGACCGACGATGGCTCGATGGGCGAGAAAGGCTTGATAACAAAGAATTCAATTCTCGAATCGTCGGAAATATCCCATATATCATGTTGCGGACCACTCCCTATGATGAAGGGCGTGGCTGCAATTGCACGTGACAAAGGCATTACATGCGAAGTTAGTCTCGAAAATGTTATGGCTTGTGGCTTAGGCGCGTGCCTGTGTTGCGTGGAGGATACAGCTGACAAGGGGAATGTGTGTGTTTGTAAAGAAGGTCCTGTGTTTAATATAAATAGATTGAAATGGTAAATTATAGTGTTAAAATAGGGCAGATGTGTCTCAAGAATCCGGTGATGACTGCCTCCGGAACTTTTGGCTATGGAAGTGAGTTTGCCGATTTCATCGACTTGAACCTTTTGGGTGGATTCATCATTAAAGGTACCACTCTTAATCATCGTGAAGGCAATCCATATCCACGTATGGTTGAAACTCCATCAGGTATGCTTAACGCAGTTGGCCTTCAAAACAAAGGGGTAGATTATTTCATTGAGCATATATATCCCGAAATAAAGGACTACGACACAAATATTGTGGTGAATGTTTCAGGTGCAAGTGTCGACGATTATGTAAAGGTGTGCGAAAAAATAAACGAACTCGACCGTATACCGGCAATTGAACTCAATATTTCGTGTCCTAATGTTAAGCAGGGCGGTATGGCATTTGGTACCACATGTTCGGGTGCGGCATCTGTAGTGAAGGCTTGTCGCAATGCCTATAATAAGACTTTGATAGTGAAGCTGTCGCCAAATGTAACTTCGATTGCCGATATAGCTTTGGCCGTTGAGGCTGAAGGCGCCGATTCGGTATCGCTTACCAATACTTTCCTTGGAATGGCCATAAATACCGAGACGCGGAAGCCATATTTGTCAACTATTACAGGCGGGCTGTCAGGCGCTTGTATCCGTCCAATTGCTGTCAGGATGGTGTGGCAGGTTGCAAATGCGGTGAAAATTCCCGTTATTGGCTTGGGTGGTATTATGAATGGACGCGATGCAATTGAATTCATTCTTGCAGGTGCTACGGCCGTTCAGCTTGGTACCGCAAATTTCATTGACCCATCAATAACGGTAAAGGTGGTTGAATACATTGCCGATTATATGAAACGTCATGGCATCAGCGATGTGAACGATTTGATTGGTGCAATGGTGCGTTGATATACTGATATGTATTATATAATTGCTGCCTGGTCCTTGAAAATGGATTTGGGCAGCAATTATTATCGTGTATACATATCAATTGGTATGGCATCGATGTTGTTTAGGGGGCTGAATGTGCCGTTGGTGTAAATGAAAGGATTGAATAGGGTGGAATCGGAGTCGTCTATTTTTTCGTATCCACAAGCTGCCGCATAGTTGTCGATAGTGCCAATGCCTGTAGCGTACAGTTTTGATGAATAATTTGTCAGTTCACCGATTGTACCGTTGCTGTAGATGAAAATGTTTGATACTTCATAGCCTATTGAGTTTCCGCAAGCAATAGGAGAACCTTCATATTCGGAAATTGCAGTGAATTCCGATTCGTTGTCGGATATGAATAACACCGATGAGCCTTTCCATATCGTAGCTTTCTTTTTGCCATTAACTATTGTGTATCCGGCAATATAAATGTCATCACCGATTATAGCCAATTGTGATGCATGGCAATTATCACCCTCAAGAACAGTGATAATGCCATCGATATAAATCATTGCGTTATCGTCATTGTTGCCGCAGGCAATAATCATGTTACCTGAGGCTTTGATGTCGGTGATTTCTGAAAATTCCTGAAATTCAGTTGCTACAGCGGCTTTCCATATCACCCCTTTCGATGAAGTGCCATCAGTTATGTAGCCGGCTGTGTAAGTTGTGTCGTTCATTACTGCAATAGCTAACGCCTCTGAATTGAGTTCGCTCTCATCGAGTTGTTTCATCGAACCGTTTTTCCAATATGCGGCGTGAAGCGTGGTGGTAACAGTAGGCTCGTGGTCTTCATCGCCGGAAGTGGTTACCTCTTTGAAATATGTGCCGGCAATATAATTGTCGGATTTCTCGATATGTAATCTGTGGGGTGTTGATTTTGTGGAAGAGCTTGCAACTATTTCGTCATTGCATACAAGCGAGAAGCCACTGTAGCTGCTACTGACGATTGCATAAAGGATGAATGTCTGAGGTTCCACTGTTATCTCACATGTGGCAGTCTGACTGGCGCATTCAAGTGTTATGGTGGCTACGCCGTTTCGTAATGCAGACACCATACCCATCGAGTCGACGCTTGCTATTTCGGGAGCAGAACTGCTCCAATGCATATCAGTGTTGCCATCTCCTGAGTAGGAAATGGCTGCCTTTATCTGTAGAGTTTCGCTTACATGCATTACAGCCTCCTTTGTGCTAATGTCGAAATACAGCACTTCGAACTTTCCGCAAGAAACAATTGACAGGAATATCAGCAGGAAGGATATGTATAAAAATATTTTGCGCATATACATTTATTTATAATGCAAACTTAATGAATTTTTGTCTACAAATGTAGACATGACAAAAAAAATGGCATGAAATTTGTGTATCGACATTATAAAATGTAATTTTGCATTCCGAAATGTGCGAAGCAGCACGAATCATTAAGTAAATTAACAAAATCATATATTTTACACGATGAATGTAACATTTGACAAAATCGATAATGTTAATGCAACTCTAACCGTATCGATTGAAGAAAACGATTATCAAGGCAAAGTAACTCAGGAACTTAAGAAAATTGGTCAGACTTATCCAATCAAAGGTTTCCGTCCCGGTCATGTTCCTACTTCAATGCTCAAAAAACTTTTTGGCAAGAACGTGCTTGTTGAAGTAGTAAACAAGGATGTTTACGATGCTCTTGTGGGCTATATCAAAGATAATAAGGTTGCCATTCTGGGTGAGCCTTTGATTGCTAACTCCAACGAAATCAATTTTGATGCTGACAAGGATTTCAAGTTTGTTTTCGAACTTGGTCTGGCTCCTGAAATAAATATCACAGTCGACAAGTCGGTAAATATACCTTATTATAATATATTAGTCGACGATGAAATGGTAGCTCGTCAGGATGCCCAGTTCACAGAACGTTTCGGCAAGCAAGTGCCTGGAGATGAAGTAGATGCCAAGGCTCTCGTGAAAGGTTCGATGCAGGAACTCAACGAAGATAGCAGCGTTAAGGAAGATGGCGTAAAGGTAGAGAAGACAATTGTCTCGCCTGAATATTTCCGTACTGAAGACCAGAAAGCATTGTTCATGGGCAAGAAGGTTGGTGACCACGTAGTGTTCAACCCATCTGCAACTTGCGACGGCAACATAGCTGAAATGTCTTCTATGCTTAACGTCGACAAGGACAAAGCCGATATAAAGAGCAACTTTGAGATGGTAATTGAGGAAATCATCGTTCTCAAGAATGCCGAACATGGACAGGAACTTTACGATGCTGTGTTTGGCAAGGACAAGGTGACAAGCGAAGAGGAATATCTCGATAATCTTAAGAAGATGATTTCAAGCCAGCTTGTAAACGACAGCAATTATCGTTTCTCTGTTGATGCTGAGAAAGTTCTAACAGAACAGGCTGGCGTCATTCAACTCCCGGTTGAATTCTTAAAGAAATGGCTGGTTCGTAAGGAAGACAGCAAGTTTACTGCCGAGAATGTAGATGAAGAGTTCGAAAAGATGGTTCCGGGCCTGAAATGGCAGCTTGTAAAGGAACAGGTGGCCAAGCATCTCGACGTTAAGGTTGACGAAGCCGATCTTAAAGAAGCCGCTAAAGTTCTTGCTGCTCAGCAGTTTGCTCAATACGGTCTCACAAATGTTCCACAGGACGCTCTCGAAAGATATGCCAACGATATGATGAACAATGAAGAATATCGTCGTAACCTTGTTGAACGCACTGTTGAGACTAAGGTTTTTGATGCAATAAAGAATGCTGTAAATCTTGAAAACAAAGAAGTGACAACCAAGGAATTCGAAGATCTTTTTGCTGATAAATAATTATTTCAGATCAAATAATAATGCAGCCTGCGCCATTTAACGACGTAGGCTGTGTTGTTATATTTACGGATATTGAATAATATTTTGCTAAATACATTTTCGTGGTATATCTTTGCATAAGATAGGCTGTACTCGGCATAAAATGCTTAAGCGAGCTTGGCATTGTTCTGCTCTCGCTTGCACTATCGTTGTAACGATTTGCATTTTTACTGGCACACACTGATACGTGGCCAGCATTGTTAATAATACAATTGGCGTTTTTCGCATTAAACGCTTACTTATTTGTTATATATTTGCAGAATTAATAACTAAACATTACGCTTACAATATTGATGAATATGGATAAAGACTTCAGAAAATATGCAGTTAAGCATCTGGGACTTAATGGTCTTGCTCTTGACCAGTATGTGTCACAGATTAGCGACAACTATTATGTTTCTCCGACAATTATCGAGGAACGCAAACTCAATATGGCACAGATGGACGTGTTCTCACGTTTGATGATGGACCGTATTATTTTCCTTGGCACACAAATTGACGATTATGCTGCCAACGTTATTCAAGCCCAGCTGCTTTATCTCGATTCAAGCGATCCGGGAAAGGATATTTCTATCTACATCAATTCTCCCGGTGGCTCAGTTTATGCCGGTTTGGGTATTTACGATACAATGCAGTATATATCGAGCGAGGTATCGACAATATGCACCGGTATGGCGGCCTCCATGGCTGCTGTTCTGCTCGTAGCCGGTGAACGAGGCAAACGCTTTGGACTTCGTCATTCACGCGTGATGATTCATCAACCACTTGGCGGTGTGCAGGGACAGGCTTCTGATATCGAGATTACTGCTCGTGAAATAAAGAAAATTAAGGATGAACTTTACACTATCATTTCTAACCATTCAGGAGTGCCTTTTGAAAAAGTGGAGCGCGACAGCGACCGCGATTACTGGATGATAGCTTCTGAAGCCAAAGAATATGGTATGATCGACGAGGTTCTCATTAATACCAAGAAATAATCATTTATATAATGGCTAAAAAGCAAAACGAATTGGTGTGTAGTTTCTGCGGCCGGCATGAGTCGGAAGTGGAACTAATGATGCCGGGATATACTGCCAACATTTGTAACGAATGTGCTGAACATGCGGCCCAATTGTCGAAGGAATATCTCCAGAAACTGCATCACAACGACAACTCCGACATCGATTTAAAGTCGATGCCTACTCCAAGGGAAATTAAAGACTATCTCGACCAGTATGTCATTGGTCAAGATGAAGCAAAAAAGTATCTTTCGGTAGCGGTTTATAATCATTATAAACGTTTGGCTCAGGGAAAGGACGATGATGTAGAGGTTGAAAAGTCAAACATCATTATGGTTGGCCCCACGGGTACAGGCAAAACACTTCTTGCCAAAACCATCGCCCGACTGCTTAAGGTGCCGTTTGCAATCGTTGACGCTACAGTTCTTACTGAAGCAGGTTATGTAGGAGAGGATATCGAAAGCCTGCTCACTCGCT
>JBJEKE010000031.1:0-5741 GCA_051878475.1 Muribaculaceae bacterium
AAGGACATGTGATGGCTATAGGCTGTGCCATAGCTGAACGCTTCCTGGTGGCTCGATTCGGCGATACTCTCGCCCACAAGACCTATGCCTATATTTCTGACGGTGGTATACAGGAGGAAATATCTCAGGGCGCTGCTCGTATTGCCGGACATCTTGGATTGAACAACCTAATTATGTTTTACGACAGCAACAACGTACAGCTGTCAACCGATGTCGACGATGTAACTGCCGAGGACACTGCGGCAAAATATCGCGCTTGGCATTGGAATGTTATTGAAATCGATGGTACCGACCCTGTAGCTATCTGTCAGGCTATCGAGACTGCTAACGCTGAACAAAAACGCCCTACTCTCATCATCGGCCATACAGTGATGGGCAAGGGCTGCGTTACTGCCGACGGCGAGAACTTCGAGGGAAAGTGCAGCACTCACGGCCAGCCTCTCAGTGCCAGTGGTGCTTCGTACGAAAACACTATCAAGAATCTTGGGGGCGACCCTACTAATCCTTGGGTGATTTTCGACGACGTTAAAGCCCTGTATGAATCGCGCAAGCAGCAGCTCTCAGTCATTGCGGCCCAGCGCAAGGAAGCTCATCGCCTTTGGGCTGAAGCAAATCCTGAACTTAATGCCGAGCTCGAGGGATTCCTCGCCGGCAAGTTGCCCGATATCAATTATAAGTCGATAGCCCACAAGCCAAACATCGCCACTCGTGCCTCTTCGGCCGATGTGCTTTCGGTGCTTGGCGAGAAGATGCACAACATTATAGTATCGTCGGCCGACCTTGCAAACAGCGACAAGACCGACGCATTCCTGAAGAAGACATCGGCATTCCGTCCCGGTGATTTCTCTGGAGCATTCCTCCATGCAGGTGTGTCGGAGCTCACCATGGCTGCAATAATGAACGGTATTGCTTTGCACGGCGGATTGCGTGCTGCATGTGCCACTTTCTTTGTTTTCTCCGACTATATGAAACCTGTCATCCGCATGTCGGCCCTTATGGAACTGCCTGTGGTGTATATCTACACACACGATGCATTCCGTGTTGGTGAGGATGGTCCTACACATCAGCCAATCGAGCAGGAGGCGCAGATGCGTCTTATGGAGCAGATAAAGAATTTCTCTGGCAAAAACAGTGTGCTTGTGCTTCGTCCTGCTGACAGTGCCGAAACAACAATCGCTTGGAAAATGGCTATCGAGAACCAGGATTCACCTACTGCACTTATCCTCTCGCGCCAGAATATCAACGACATTCCATCGGTTAGCGGCGACCGCTACAGCGACGCGCTGCAGATGACTCGTGGCGGTTATGTGGTTAAGCCATGCGACAATCCCGATGTTATCCTCGTTGGCAATGGCTCCGAAGTGTCTACTCTCTGCGATGCTGCCGGTATTATTGCGACGAAGGGCATTAAGGCCCGCGTGGTTTCTGTTCCATCCATCGGATTGTTTCTCGACCAGGATGCCGACTATCGCAAGTCGGTTATTACACCGGGCGTGAAAACATTTGGCTTAACTGCCGGACTTCCATCCACACTCGTGAGTGTTGTTGGAGTCGAAGGAACGGTATTTGGCCTTAACCATTTCGGCGCATCGGCATCATATAAGGTGCTCGATGAGAAATTCGGATTCACTCCGGCTGCAGTTGCCGATAAAATTATGAATGCAATTAATTAATACCTTTCTGTGCACTTTTATGTGTCAATAAAGCCAAGTTTTTGCACTGTTGCATAATTATATGTGCTTTTTTATGACACTTTTTAATGAAAATAATTTTCATCTATCGAAAAGTAATGTATCTTTGCAGAAACTTCTGCGCTTTAATGCGTATAACTGTATATACCAGAATTATTTAGGAAATTAATTATTAGGAAAAAAATAAAGCTATGAGAAAAATTTTTGTTCTGTTCGCCTTGTTTGCATTACTTATGCCTGCTTCGGCTATGGCTCAGGATGCAAATGCTGAAGAATTGCAAAAGTTGTCGAACGTAGAGTGCATGCAGTGCGTTTCCTCGCCTTGGCGCTCTAACTGGTTCTTGCAACTTGGTGCCGGCATTAATATGCCATTCGTAGAAAATAGTATGGAAGGTATTGATGGCGCTGAAGCTAAACGCCATGCTTCTCTTGGTTTTAACCTTGGCGTTGGCCATTGGATTTCTCCATATTTGGCTTTCCGCTTCAATGCTCTTGGTGGTAAGATTAAGTGGGATTCGTTCTACAACGCTTCGGCTAAATATGCTAATCTTAACTTCGACTTGATGTGGGATATGTTTAACTCGCTCGGCGGTATCAACACAAAGCGCGTGTTCTCTATCTATCCTTTCGTCGGTATCGGTGCTGCTTACACTTGGGATATCGATGGCAAGTCTACCAATATCAGAAACAACGACGGTACTATCAAGACCAACTCTTGGACTGTGCCTGCTTCGCTTGGCTTGAAGTTCAATTTCCGCCTCAGCAAGTATGTTGACCTTTATCTCGAAGGTCGTGCAATGTTTGCTGCCGACAACTTCAATGGTTGCGAATACGACAATCCGTTCGATATTATCGGTACTGCTATGGCTGGTTTGACTTTCAATTTCGGCGGCCGCAACTTCGACTATGTTAATCCTTGCGATTATCTCGACTATATCAACAACCTTAACAACCGCATAAATGGCTTGAGAGGTGAAATCGCTTCTACTGCTGCTGCTCTTGCAGCCTGCGAAGCTCAACTTCCTTGCCCCGAAGCTAAGCCTGTTGATTGTCCAGAGGCTACTCAGGCATTCGTTGCTACTGTTCAGTTCTCGCTTAACTCTGCTAAGATTGGTAGCCGTGAAAAGACTCACATCTACAATGTGGCTGAATGGATGAAGGCTAACCCAGATGCTAAACTCGTTATCAACGGTTATGCCGACAAGAAGACCGGCACATCTCCTTACAACGAGAAACTTTCTGAACGTCGTGCAAACGCTGTTAAGAAACAGCTCGTTGAATACGGTGTTGACGAAGATCGTCTGGCTATCGATGCTCATGGCGACGCTGTTCAACCTTACTCGGAGAACTCTTGGAACCGTGTAGTCGTATTCTCTATCAAGTAATAACCTGTTTTAGTTAATATAAGCCCTGCCGGATTCTGTTTCCAGCAGGGCTTCTTTATAGCCAACGCTTTGCTTTATGGAATTGCTTATGCTTGGAACGGGCAGTGCCGCTGTTACAAATTGTTTCAACACATGTTTTGCTATCATTGCCGATGATGGCAGGCCTATGCTAGTCGATGCCGGAGGCGGTAACGGTATTCTTCGCCAGCTCCAGCGCGCTCGTTTGCCGCTCTCATCGATTCACGATATGTTTATCACCCACACCCACACCGATCATATCCTTGGCGCTGTATGGGTAGTCCGGATGGTGGCTCAGGCTATCTATTCGGGAAAGTATCAGGGTAAGTTTACTGTTCGCGGTCACGATGTGGCAATCTCAGCCTTGCGCGCAATTTGTGCTGTTACACTGCCTGATAAAGTAACTCGGCATATCGATAAGGAGATTGTTTTCACCCCTGTGGCCGATGGTGAGCATTTCTCGGCTATTGGCGCTGATTTCACGGCGTTCGATATCAAATCCACCAAAGCCAAGCAATATGGTTTTGCAATGAGTGCGCCGTCGTGCGAGTCGCTTGTGTGTCTTGGTGATGAGCCATTCAACGAAGCCAATCGTAAATATGCTTTAGGTGCAAAATGGCTATTATGTGAGGCGTTCTGCCTCTATTCACAGCGTGAGCATTTTAAACCCTACGAGAAGCATCACAGCACTGCCCTTGATGCCGGTAGGCTTGCTCAAAGCTTGAAGGTGCAGAATTTGGTGCTATATCACACCGAGGACGAAAATCTCAACACACGGGCCAATACATATGCAGCTGAGGCTGCTATTAATTTCAAAGGAAATATCTTTGTCCCCGACGACCTTCAAACTATTGCACTTTAACCGGACATATAAACACAAAAATGTGAGGCTGAACTTTGATTTCAACCTCACATTCTTATAAGTAGGATGTCTATCGACAGCTATATCGGGACAACAAGCATCGGGATGTCGCTGTAGAATAGTAGTTTATGCGCCATGCTCGGATTGAATAACCTTGCGAAGATGTTTTTCCTTCGTGTGGGTATTATCACCATATCGATATGTTCATCGGTAACGAATCGGTTGATTTCGTCAATTTGATTCACATCTTTAAACTCTTTGATTCTGAAATTGTGCATCGGGTAGAGTCGCTGGCAATATTTTAGTACTGCTTCGTTTCGCTTCTCCTGAAATTTTACTTTCTTTTCCGATACATTTATCAGAGTCATCTCCAGACTCGAACTGTCGAACAATCGGGTGAACGTGTCAAGCGATATAAGGTCGTCCTGGCTGAGATTGTTGAAGAATACTATACGTTTTATCTTGCTTACGCTGCTTATGCTGATGTTTTCCGGGACTGTGAAAATCGGGAATTTGCCTGCATCGAGTACTTCAGCTGTTATGCTTCCTATCAGCTCGGTTTCTTTCTTGCTTTTTCCACGGGTACCCATTATCACCAGCTCGGCCTTTATGCGCCCGGCATATTCTATGATTACCTCTTCTGGAACGCCTTCACTTACCACACATTCAAAGCTCGCTTCCGGCAACACTCCTTTTGCTATGTCACTCTTGATTCTTTCTGCAAAATCGTGCATTTTCCGGTGAATCGCATTCAACTTTTCTGCATCGCTCGCTACCGGCTTGCTTTCTTCCCGGAAATGGTCGCTTCCGAACGGTAGGCTACCGCTATAGTTATCGCTGACAAATGAGTGTAGCAATACTATGTGCGATTTCGTTCTGTTGGCATAGTCGAATCCTATCAGGCATGCCTTGTCGGAATATGCCGAGAAATCTATCGGTATGAGTATCGACGCCGATTTGTCTTTGACGATGCTGCTGGCTGATTCTTCGTTAAGTGTGGTGGCTTGCTCTATTATCCGTAGCGCCTGTGCTAAGTCGCTTTCCTTAATCCTTACTCGAACTCCTACCGAGATAACAGGATGCTCGAGGTTTACATTGTGTATCACAACCTCGATGCCACACTTCTCAAGCAGCGATTTCAGTTGAATCGCTTTCTCGTAAGTATGTATTGCTACTGTTACCAGTTTTTTATCCGGCCGGAGCAACATAGATTGGATGTCAGAGCTTTCTTATTTGTTCTCTTTCTCTTCGAGAATCTTGATGGCAAGGTCGTATATTGTGGTATCGTCGAGTACTACGATGCCGCCGTCGGGCCCTGGTTCTATATGCAAGCCGCAGTTCTTGCCAAATTCATAGTTGCTGCCACCGAAGTAGTTTCTTACTGTTTGAACTGTTACGTTCAACTGGTCTGCGATCTTATGCATTGAACCATCGGGCAAACTGTCTTTGATTCTTCTGAGTTCGTTAAATGAAATTGTCTTGATCATGATAGTATAGTTAATTAGAATTATTGTTCTGCGATAAATTTATGTAATATTATCCAATTATACAAATAAACTGTAAGTTATTTTATATGTCTTACAGCATAAAAATTGATATCACTATAGTTGCTAACAAGTTAGCACCTATAATTAATGTTGATATGTTTGCATAAATTTTGCTGAATGGGGAATTTTCTATCTTTTTTCTTCTTACAAGATGTCCAATCGTCATCTTGTAAAGTGCATATATTGCCAATGCCGATAGCGTGCCTATTGCTATCCCGCCAATGATGTCGCCCGGATA
>JBJEKE010000032.1:0-5701 GCA_051878475.1 Muribaculaceae bacterium
GTGTAGATCTCGGTGGTCGCCGTATCATTAAAAAAGGTATACCAGTCAAAAACCAAATTGATGCGGTTGTCGAGGAAACCGAGGTCAACACCAAGGTCAAACTCGTGCTTCTTTTCATATGTAAGCTCGCTGTTGGCAATGTCCGACAAATACAGAGCAAGTTCGTTGGCATCAGAAACCGGCTTCCACGGCTTGGTGGAGTTGAAGATTGGCAATGCATTCGATACACTGCTCGGACCGCGGTCGGCTGTAAGCGAGTAAGATATACGTGCCTTGGCGTAGGACACTACCGGGTTCTTAAACCATTTTTCGTCCGATGCATTCCATGCACCCGATACGTTCCATGTCGGCAGCCAGCGCGACTTGTTTGAACGTCCAAGCTGGTTAGAACCTTCGTAACGCATCGTACCATTCACCACGTAACGGCCCTTGAAGGCGTAGTTGGCTGTTCCGAAGAACGAGGCGCTGCGGCGATAGCCCCAGCCATCGCTATAATATGAACCGTTTTCCTCTACCATCTGCTTGAACAGGTGCCAGTCGATGAACGGAATGTTACCGTTGTCGTAGCATACGCCCCATGCAGTGAAGGCTTCTGAGTGACGGTCGATTGAGCTGATTTCTGTACCGGCAAGCACGTTGATCACGTGGTCCTCGCCGAAATCCTTGATGTATTGACCTGTTGCGCGGAAGTCGTATTGCGACAACGAATAAAGGTCGTGATACCAGATACCTCCCTTAGGAAGCACCGAGATCGGCAACGAGTTCGGGTCGTCGGGATCGGTGTACAAATATGGGTTGCTTGCGCGGATAGTGGCGTTTTCGGGGTCGATACCGGCGCGGTAGGCGTTGGCCTGGTTTGAATTGTCCTTTACGTAGTGGTTTTGCGATGTCGTAGTGTAGCGGAATGCACCCAGAGCATTGAATTCCAGACCACGGATAGGACGCCAGTTCAATTCGCCTTGGAACTTGAGGTCAACCACATTTATGTCGATATAGTTGTTGTCGAGTTCGTCGAAGATATTGAAATCGGCATAGTTACGAGTGCTGATTGCATGTGGGTCGGTAGTACGCGATGTGTTGAGAGCATAGCTGTAAGGGTTGATATCGAAGCTACGCTTTACTTCACCACTAACTACGTCTACATCCTGGCTCAGCGTTCCGGGAGCTTTTTGCTTACGGTAGCTGTCGCTGGTGAGCACCTTGAAGCGAAGGGTCTTCGAAATGTCGTACGATGCATTGGCATTGAATGTGTAACGCTGTACGTCGCTCATCTTGTACCATCCCGGGTCGTCCATCACTGAAAGTGATGTGTAGAAGCTACCCTTATCGGTACCACCCGACACGCTCACTGCGTGGTTCTGGGTAATGGTGTTATCGAAGAGCAAGTCGAACCAGTCGGTGTTGCGGAACTCGGCCTCACGAAGATATGCATTGCGGGCCGATGGAGTGTTGGCAATACCGAACTTGCCTGATGTTGAGTCGTATTTGTCGATGAGCTTATACATCTGGCCATAAACACCCGAGCTCGAGCTGTTGGCTATCGATGCAAACTCAAGCCAGCCTTTCTGCTCCATTTCCTTGTATATACCCATCTGCTCCTGTGAGTTACAGATGTTGAAGTCGGCATAATTCGGTTTCAGACGCATGGTAAACTCACCTGTATAGTTAAGGCTTGTGGTTCCGGCCTTACCCTGCTTGGTGGTAACTACGATTACACCTGCCATGGCGCGTGCACCATAGATTGATGTTGCCGAACCGTCCTTAAGAATCTGGAAGCTCTCGATGTCGTCGGCATTCAATCCCGAGATTGCCGAAGAAATAAGAGTTACTGCATCGCCCGACGAAAGGTCATCGGCCGAAATTTCTACGTTATCCTCCAGAATCACACCGTCTACTACCCAAAGGGGCTTCGATGTACCATAGATTGATGTAGCACCACGTACACGGATTTTTGGAGCGGTACCGAATGTACCCGATACGTTCTGCACCGATACACCGGCGGCTTTTCCTTCGAGCGCGCGGCTGATATCTGCCACACCATCGAGCTTTGCCTTGTCGGCGTCGATCTTCGTCGTTGCTCCGGTGAAGAGTCGTTTGTCCATCTTCTGCATACCGGTTACTACAACCTCACCAAGGTTGATTGTCCCCGAAGTCAGGTAGATGGTTAGAGGTTTGCTGCTTGCCTTTACCTCTTGCTTTTCCATTCCGACATAGGTAACTACGATAGTCGATTTTGCTGAAGGAGCTTTAATAGTAAATTTACCATCGAAATCGGTTGCTGTTGCAATCGATGGATTCTCTTTGATGGAAACTGTCGCACCGATCACCGGCTCGTCGTTTTCATCAGCCGACAGAACAACACCGGTCACCGTAACCTGCGCCAACGCATTCAGTGCAAACAGCATTGTCCCGAGTAAAAAAGCTAACTTTTTTTTCATAAACACTATCTGTAATTAATTAAAAATTTATTCAATCATAAAGCACGGCCTAATATATACACAAGCATCTGCAAACTCTCCAGCCCACATCTGAATACTTGAATCAATCTTTATCCAGCCTCTTTTGCTGCATAGTAATGCCTATCTTGATAAACAGACTACAAAATAAACATACAATTTGATAAAAAACAAATATTTTAACAATTAAACCATTCAAGTTGAAAGAAAAAGAGCCAACAGAAATTTCAAATTGAAATATAACGACACACCAATGAGCACAAATCAATGAGAATTCACGCAATTACAAGTCAAAACAATGCAATTTTGTAGCATTTTGCTACAATATGCAATAGATAGTTAATTTATTGCAATATTAATTTTTCTACACTTTTCACAATGACACAAAACCGAATGTTTCTACAACACTAACAATTTATGCAAAAAAATGCAATCAGTGCCGACACTCACCAGCCGATTCATCACATAATATATATAATGTATAATGGGCTGCCACGACAAATATCGCAGCAGCCCATAACTCTATGCAATTCGGTTCGTCAGCTTACTTCTTCCAAAGGAAACGATAGTTGAAGCGGCGGTTGGGAGCGGTGTCGCCATCGGTGCAGAGCGAAATGGCATCGCCAAGGCTCTGGGGATTGTCGGCCCACTTGAAATCGAACGACGCTGTCTTTCCTTCGATGCCGAGCAGCGAACGGTCGATGGCAAGCTCAAGGGCAGTGCCGTCGTAAGCGAGGTCTGCCACTCCGGAGGGTCTCCAAGCACCGGCTTGGGCATCGTAGCGGAGAATGGTCGACTGCGAGCCGTTGATTTCGTAGTTCACCATATATTCATATCCTGCCCAGCCGGTAGAGGCATTACGGTCGGCATCGATGAAAAGGAGCATCCAGCGAGGGTCGGTCGATGGAGTGAGCGGTTCAGCTGTCTCGGCATAGAAGCACACCTTATCGGCAGTCACTGCCACCTTGCCAAGCACAATGTCGTTGCGGCCGGTGTTGTTGACATAGCGGATACCGCCATATCCGGGATGGTCGCGATGTGCCACATCTCCCTTGGTATCGCGATAAGTCACCTTCACCTTCTTCCAGTCGTCGAAACTGCCGTCGATGACAATCTTCTTCAGCCCCTTGTTCTGCGGAATGGGACGCACACCCTTGTAGCGACGCAGGTTCTGCACCATCTGCATGTAATAGTTATCGGTGTAGCCTTCCTTCATTGGCTGAATGGCTCGGTTGAACTCAGAATTATACTGGTCGACAAAATAGAAGGGATTGTCACGGCCGATAAAGCCGTCAGGGCCCTTAACCGTGGTGCTGCCGGGAGCGAATCCCGACGTATACTTGCCGGCAGTCCATTCGTTCCAATCGTTGAGATAAATGAAATCCGGGTCAACCTGCAGCGCCTCATCAAAGCGGTCCTGGAAATAGATGCCATAGGCTTCGGGGTTGTCAACGGTCTTCCCCAGCCAGGGCACATATGCCTTTTCGGGGAGGTCGTATTGGTCGAGCTTCGGCTCGCCGGTCTCGCGGCGCCACGACTTTCCGGTGTTTGATATCGGGTGTTGTGCCGGAGTTACGGCCATCTCCTCGGGGCGGCCGTTGTGGGTGGCAGCAAGTTGCTCAGGGGTCAGTGACTTCACATTCTCGTCGCCGAGTTCGTAGCCGAAGCACCAATTGTCTTCGGTTCCGGCATATCGTTCGCCCTGCCATTTGTAGTAGCCCCACCACATATTGCGCAGGGTGAAGTAGTTACGGATTTCGTCGCCGTAGTCGCCGGCATCATATCCACTGCCGTTGGCATCGGCATTGGGCCGTGCATTGTATAGCATCAACGGCTTGCCGTCCCAGTAGAACCACATATCGGAGTACTTCCCGGCCTTGTATATTTTCTCGTAAAGCTGCTTGACGCAATGCACGGGATTGTTGTTGAACGTCCAGAAACAGAACTGCGGCACCTTATTTCCCTCGGCTCGCATCTGTTCCATGGTGTTGAACAGCACTTCCCACTCTTTCCAATAGAGCACACCGTTGGTAACGTCGAGGATAATCATATCCACACCTGCATCGGCGAGCATCGACATATCCTTGCGTATGACGTATTCGTCGCGGCTCAAGAAGTATCCCATTTCGGGTTCGCCCCAGTGATACATATTAGTAGGCCAGAATTTGGAGTCGGCGTCGAAACGGGCTTCGGGGTTTGCCTCAAGAATCTTTGTAACGTCGAACGGTGCCTTCTGGTTGATGTTTTCGTCGCCGTGCCAGGTAATGTAGAAAATGCCGACGGTGCGTTTGCGGTCGGTCTTCAGGGGAGCTTCGTCCGATGTAGGCATCACACGACCCAGGGCATCGGTGGCCACCCATGTGTCCTCCATCAAGTCGGTTTCGTTAGCAGAATTTTGGTCGTTTGTCTTAGCCTCGATTGCCGGCACTATGAAGAATGTCGCCAAAAGAAAAAGCATAATAAATAGATGTTTCATATCATTAGTTGTTTTGGGGTTGATAAAAAAATGGGGTTTAGCGTTGGATTACACATACAAAAATAATAAAAAAGGGGGAAGAACACAAAAAAGTGTCGCGCAGCCACCGAAACCGATTCCTGCGCGACACACTTATAGTGTTTGATTGCCTATTAGAGCGATTTCAATCGGGCGATGCTTTCCTCGAGGGTCTTGATTTTGCTTTCCGCATCGGCTTTCTTCTTACGTTCGGCTTCAACCACCTGAGCCGGGGCGTTGTTCACGAAACGCTCGTTGCCAAGCTTTGCATTTACCGATTTGAGGAAGCCTTGCAGATATTTCAGGTCGGCCTCCTGCTTTTTCAGTTCCTCCTCCACGTTGATGTTGTTGCCCAGCGGTACGGCATATTCGGTGGTACCGATAAGGAACGACGAAGCGGTGGGGTCTTTTTCGGCAACCTCGGCAATATTGCTCAAATTGGCCATCTTGCTGATTACCTCAGCATTGGCATTGCTGAACGAGCCGAGAACGTGCAGAGCAAGCTGCTCGCGATTGGGGATATTCTTCTGCAGGCGGATGGTGCGCACGCCGGCAATGATATCCTTGGCTGCATTCATCTGAGCGATGATGTCGACATCATACTCGTGAGCCTTCGGCATGGCGGCATACATTATGCTGTCGCCATCGTTGCGCTCGCTGATATGCTGCCAGAGTTCTTCGGTGATGAACGGCATGAACGGGTGCAGCAAACGGAGCAGTGCGTCGAAGTATCCGAGAGTGGCTTCGTAAG
>JBJEKE010000033.1:0-5695 GCA_051878475.1 Muribaculaceae bacterium
GACTACGGGATAGTAAGTGTCAACCACACCTTCCTCCAGTATGCCGTCAAGGTCATTACTCCTTTCCAGAATACGTATAATTGAGTTTGGGGTATAGATGCAAAGGCTTCCCGGAGAAATGCAATACACCTCATTGCCCAGCAAAATTCGTGCGGTACCGGTGCGGCACAGAAAGAATCCGTATTTGTGCGCCGACACTATCTGCCGGTTGCACCAGAGCTCGTCGATTGTCAATGTTTTCATACACTTTATCTTGAATATTGCCCAGTTGTATCTGTTGCGAAGTTATTATAAAAATGTAACTGTCTGAAATGTAATCATGTTAAAAATTGGGTTGTTTGGAGAATTGCCAAGTGTTCCGCTAAAATTGAACGTAAAGGTACCGGCATCAGCAAATAACTTTGCAGCAATTGATAAAATGACAGAATTATGAGAATACTTTCATCAATAGTGATAGGCTGCTTTGTCAGCATGATTGGCCATTGTCAGCCCACGACGTTGGCCGAATGTATTGATATGGGCATATTGAGAAATCTTACTGTTGACAATGCGCGTATAGGGTTAAGCAAGGGGCATGTCAGAGTGTCGCAAAGCCGAGCCAAAATGTTGCCGGTGATTCAAGGCGTGGCCCAGTTTACCGATTACTTGAGGAGTCCTGTGAATGTCACCACAGGCACATTGCTTGGCAATGATTTTCCTGACAATCCAACTTGGCAGACAATAAAAAGTACACAGTATAATTTCAACGCTGGGGTGCAGTTGACTGTGCCGCTATATAATCAGACCATCCTAGCCGCCATTGATGTGGCGCGGACTATTGAGGAAATCAAAAGCTTTTCATATGAATTGGCTGTTGAGAGTCTTACTATGCAGATTGGCAAAGTTTATTATCTGGCTCAGACATCGAAAGAACAGTTGCGGTTAACTGATATCAATATGTGTCGTATGGATGAATTGTGTGCGATAACCGATGCATTTTATGAGCAGGGTATGGTGATGGAAGTAGATAAGAACCGTGTTAACATAAACAGAAAGATGCTCGAGGCTGAACGGGAAGTTACACATACTCTTTACAAACAACAGCTTAATATGTTGCGGTATCTTATGAACTTGGAAATGGATGCACCGTTGGATGTTGTGCCAATGCCTGATTCGTTCGAGCCTGTCATTGTTGGAAATGCCAGCGACGAATTGCCTGAAATAATATTGGCGTACAAGCAGAAGAAATTAATCGACGGCCAGATTAAAAGCGTCTGTGCCGGGTTTGTGCCCACTCTCACATTCACCGGCTATGCTGGAGGCGTGGGCTATAGTGAGAAACTAAGCCAGTTTGCCGACAATTGGTTTGCTAATTGTTTTATAGGTGTTTCACTCCGCATTCCGCTATTCGAGGCTAATTCAAAAAGATTACAGATACGGCAATTGCGGTATGATGCCGAGCAAGCTGAAAACAACATATCTATACTACGAAAGCAGATTGATAAGAATTATGCCGACGCATTGCTCCAGTTGCGTAAAAGCATGGAAATTGTCGTCGCCCAGACGGAATGCCGCAAGCAGGCTGAATCGGTTTACATCGTAACCGAAGAACAATACAAGGAGGGAATCGCATCGATGACAGCCTTGCTTCAGGATGATATGCAGCTTCGGTCAGCTCAGTCAGTGTGTATTCAGGCTGTTTGCCAAAGCAAATTGGCGCAACTTGAATTGTTGCGGCTATCGGGCTGTCTCGATAAATTATCTGAACAATAACAAAGAACATATCAACAATGAAAAAGAAACTTATTGTAAATGCAGTTGCCATAGGCATTTTGCTTATGGGTATTATGGTGATAATCTGGCGATTCTGTGACACACGTTACGAAATGACCGATGACGCTCAGGTGGAGCACTACCTATTGCCCATAAACGTTAAGGTACCAGGATATATACGAGAGATTCGGTTTGCCGAGCACCAGCAAGTAATGAAAGGCGACACACTGGTTATAATAGACGAGCGGGAATATGCCATTGCCTTGAAGCAAGCTGAGGCATCGCTGCTCGATGCCCGTAGTGGTAGAAAAGTCGTTGAAGGCACTTTAGCCACTGTCACCAGCAGTGCTACTGTGTTCGATTCATCAATCAGGGAAGCGGAACTACGAGCCGAGAAACTCAGCCGTGACTATGAACGTCATGTTAAGTTGCTGGCGAAGAAAGCGTCGACGCCTGTTATTGTGGAACATTATAAGACCGAGCTCGATATGGCCAATGCTAAGGTGGCAGCATTGCGGCAACAGAGGGAGACGGCATGCTCGTCGGTAGGCGAGGTTAGCCAGCGCCGAGAGAATGCAGAAGCTGCAATATTGCGTGCAGAGGCTGCTGTGGATATGGCACGGTTGAATCTGTCGTATACAGTGATAACTGCTCCATCTGATGGCTTTGTTGGACGTAGATCTATTGAAGAGGGGCAGCTTGTGGCACATGGGCAGACTCTCACCACTCTCATTCCCGACACGCAGAAATGGGTGGTGGCCAACTTCAAGGAAACGCAGATGGCGCGTATCTGTCAAGGTCAGACTGTAAAAATATCAGTTGATGCAATCCCCGACAAGGTGTTCACTGGCACGGTTACAGCAATAAGTTCGGCCACAGGGTCGAAGTATTCATTGTTGCCAACCGACAACTCGGCGGGCAATTTCGTGAAGATCCAGCAGAGGGTCCCGGTCAGGATTGATTTCAGTGACACGCTTTGCATCGAAGATAGCCGGCGCATGGCAGCCGGAATGATGTGTGAGGTAAGTATCGACGTAAAAGGATGCAAGTGATGCGCTCAGACAATTATCCTTTTCGTGAGTGGGTGCCGCGTCCGATAGGCATTTTGGTGTTGTTGATGATGTTTGTGCCGCCCACATTCTCGGGCGGTACCTATTTGAGCAACATAACCGAGATGTCAAGCAGTATGGCAATGTTGAGCGAGGACATTCAGCTGGCAAGTTTCTTTACCAGTATCGGCATGTGCCTGTTCCCTCCGTTCATGGTGCCGTTTCTGCAGGCCAGACGTACCAAACCCACCTATTTAGTGTGCTTCACGCTGCTTATCGTGTTGAATGCAATATGCTATGTTTCAACGTCATTGCCGTTGTTGCTCACGGCTTGTTTGCTCACAGGATTTGTTCGGGTAGTAGCAATGCTCAACTGTACATTCACAATTGCACCATATCTCACAGGTATGGACACCCTTTCTATGTTTACCATGTCGGCAGACACTCCTACCGATGTGCAATATGGGCTTGAACGGAAACGTACATTCCTTATGCCGGTATTGTATTTCTTTATTCTGTTTGTTTCGCAGCTCAGCAACGTGCTCACGGCATGGTTTGCCTACGAATATTGGTGGCAGGATGCCTATATTATGGTAATCGGTATGCTGATGGTTGCAATGCTTCTTGTTATTGTCACCATGACCGATGAGGAAAAGAA
The DNA here is from genome assembly GCA_051878475.1 of Muribaculaceae bacterium. GTDB lineage: Bacteria > Bacteroidota > Bacteroidia > Bacteroidales > Muribaculaceae > SFRY01. Next base: position 3,460 of record JBJEKE010000033.1, read on the forward strand.
AAAATCATATAGGATTGAGTGGTGTAAAGTGCCCGAAATGCTGCTGATGGCTATTGCACTATGCAGTATGGCGTTTGTCCTTGTGTATGGCAAGACATTGGATTGGCTTGAATCAGATTCCATTGTATGGGCATTAGCCTTGTTCATGATTTCCTGTGGCGCTTTCTTGTCGAGGTCTCTCAGTGTGAATCGGGAAGCATATCTGCCATTACGAGTGTTTCGCTACAGAAATGTGACGTTGTCGATGCTGTTGTTTATGGCTACCATGGTATTTAATTCATCCAATAACTTTGTGCTGACGTTTGCCAAGCTTTCAACAGTCATCAACAATGTGCAAGCAGCATTGCTTAGTTGGTGGGCAATAGTCGGATGTTTGATGGGACTGATATTGTCGGTACTGCTTATTGTTAAGAAATTTCATTTTCGGGCTCTGTTTTGCTTGGCATTTCTGTTTATGGCAGCGTCAAATGCCTACTTGTACTTTCAATATCAGACTATGGGATTGTTCAGCAACTTGTGGCTGCCGATGGTTCTTAACTTCACTGGGCTGTTGATGCTGTATTCGCTTGTGGCGGCATGGGGCATGAAAGGTTTGCCGTCACGATATCTGGCTACATTCGTGTTTCTGATGATTTGGATGCGCAACGTTATAGCGCCCGTTGTGGGTTCGTCAATTTATACGAATATGCTGTACCATCGTCAACAGTATTATGTCAGTCGCTTGTCGCAGAATGTCGACAGCGAGAATCCGTTGACGGGTGCAATTCCTCTATCCATACTCAAAAGTCGGGTGATGAAGCAGTCAATGTTGGTGGCAATGAAGGAAATCAGTGGCAACACCGTTATATATCTTGTCGTTGCCTCTGTGGCTGTGCTGTTGTTGCCATATCGAAAAGGTGAAACCACATGATGTGTGGATGTGGCGGTTTTCGCTGCTGCGGCATTGCTGTTACTTGTATCTTTGCAGCGAATGCCGTGAGGAACGATTCGGGGGTTATTTTTCCTTGCAGTTTATGGTCATAATCTGGCTGAAGTTGGTGGTGAATTCCCTTGAGCGGAACTCGCTTTTCGGCCGCCATTCATCGGTACCGCTTAAAGCTGCCAGATGCAGCGAATTGTAGGCAATTCGGGTGTTGATGGTGTCGACAGCTTTCATCAGATTGTTGTGCTTTGCCTCGTCGATAGGGTTGAAAAGTTTCATCTGTCGGTTTGTGCTTGGCGACAGGTTGGCCAGGAACACACCGGCGCGTTTATAGCCGTAGCCTTGGCGGAAGATAGCGGCAAACAGGCGATCGGCATATTTGACAATCTCGAGAGTGCTCGAAGTGGGATATGTTATGTCGGCGGTGGCCGAGTTGCTGTATTGCGGAGAGTCGTGGTGGATGTTTCCGGCAATGAAAACGGTTATTCTGCCGGCAATAAGCCCCTCGTTGCGCAACTTTTCGGCACAAGTGGTGGCAAACGAGGCAATTGCTTGTCGCAGCTGAGTGAAATCGGTTACGTCGGTAGCAAAAGTGCGTGAATGCGACAGGCTTTGTCGTGGGGCATCCACCGGGCTTGGCATGGTGCAGTCAACGCCGTGCAGTTCGAGCCATGTGCGTTCGCCGGTGATGGTGAATCTCGATTTCACCCATTTCCGCGACAACATCGAGAATTGCAGTGCCGTTTCGATGTTGCAAGCAAGCAACTTGTCGCGGATGCGTCGGCCGATACCCCACACATCGCCCACCGGAGTGGCGGCAAGGCGTCGACGCACCTCATCGCGATTGTTTAGTATGAACGCATGGGTGGTGTCGAGACATTCTTTCTTTGCAATGTGCGATGCAATCTTTGCCAGTGTGCGGCTTCGGCTGGCCCCGATGCTCACCGGGACTCCGGTGCATTTCTGTATGCGGAAGGCAATCTGCTGAAGGGTTTCGATGCCGGTATTGTCGGGAATGGTGAAGAACGCTTCGTCGACCGAGAAAATCTCGATGTCCTCAACCATTTCGGCCAGCAGGGTCATTATTCGGCGCGACATGTCGCCATACAGCACATGGTTGCACGAGTAGCAGCGCACATTGTTACGCTCAATCACTTCGCGCCACTGAAACACCGGTGACCCCATTGGAATGCCGAGGGCCTTTGCTTCATTGCTTCTGGCAATCACACAGCCGTCGTTGCCCGACATCACTATCACGGGTACGCCGTTGAGCGATGGGTTGAACACCCGTTCGCAAGAGACGAAAAAGTTATT
>JBJEKE010000034.1:0-5684 GCA_051878475.1 Muribaculaceae bacterium
CCGCGCCATTGCTCGCGAACGCGACATCCCATATCTGGGCTCATTTGAGTGCAGCGACAAGCGTCTGAACGAAATTTGGCAGACCGGAGCCTACACCGTGAAGCTCAACATGCAGGAATATCTGTGGGACGGCATCAAGCGCGACCGCTTGGTATGGGCCGGCGACATGAACCCTGAGGTGATGGCCATCAACACCGTATTCGGAGCAAACGAGGTGGTCAACAAGAGCCTTGACTTCTCGGTTGACGACACTCCGCTTCCGGGCTGGATGAACGGAATGTGCCCCTACTCGCTCTGGTGGCTCATCAACCAATGGGACGTGTATCTGTATCAAGGCAACAAGGAATATCTGGAAAAGAACCACGAATACATCAAGGGCTTGGCTAAGCAGGTAAGCAAATACATAAAGCCCGACGGCACCGAAGCACTTGACGGTGGCGCCCGATTCCTCGACTGGCCAACATCGGAAAATCCGAAAGTGATACACAGCGGCTTGCAAGGCCTCACAGTGCTGGCCATGAACGCTGCTGCTGAAATAGGCAAGGCATTGGGCGACAAAGAGCTCGAAGAACTGGCCAATGGTGACCTCAAACGCCTGAAAAAAGTGAAAGTTGACGGCTACGGCAACAGCCAGGCAATATCAATGAAAGTACTGGCCGGCATAAGCCAAGACGAGAAAAAAGATGTACAAAAACTTATCGACAACGGTGTAGAGGCATTCTCCACTTTCTTCGGATACTACATGCTCGAGGCAATTGCCAAAGGCGGCAAATATGAAGAAGGAATGGAAATGATATCGAAATACTGGGGCGCTATGCTCGATCTCGGCGCCACTACATTCTGGGAAGAGCTTGTATATAACGAAGCCCTGAAGGCAGGACGCATCGACGAGATTGTCCCAGAAGGCAAATTCGACATCCACGCACACACCGGAAAATACTGCTACGTGGGTCTTCGCCACAGCTTGTGCCACGGATGGTCTGCCGGACCGACAATCTGGCTCACACGCCACGTGCTGGGCATATACCCCACCGAACCGGGTTGCAAGACCCTGGTGGTGGAACCTCACCTTGGCAATCTGGAATATGCAAAAGGCACATTCCCTACCCCCTATGGAGTGGTGACTGTAAGCCACACCAAGGACAAAGACGGCAAAGTAATAAGCAAAATAGATTCCCCCAAGCACATTACAGTCATTTTAAAGTAATGCCGGATTGTCCCATCCGGCAACGGCTGGGACAATCATTTTTAGTTATGCGAAAACAAGGTTGAAGGGTAAAGATCGCACAACCTTTCCTTGATCTTCTTTATCATATATATGTATTATTGTTATTTGGGTGAGTGCTATCGGCGAGTGATTCGCCGGTAGCATTTTATTTATCCGGGTCGCGAATCCACGGAATTTCGCATTTTTTCGCTAAATTTGCACTGGAAAAAGCCAAGAGAGCACACCATACAATACTTGGCTCCGGAAAACTAAGGAAACTGAATGACTCGATACATTATTCTTGCAATAATAGCCCTCAGCGCACTTCTATCGTGCCACAACAACTATTCGGAAACCGTTACCATACGGCGAATGCCCGACCGTGCTCCGGCTCCGGCAATTCAAGCCAACCGCGTTATCGATTCCACTAAAGTGCACGCTTTCAGGGTGAATTACATCCGCTCGTTCGGAAGGCTATTCTGCGACAACAACAATGCACATCTGGAATGCGTTACAGCGAAAGGGATTGCGCCGATTACCGACCTTCGCTCGGCTTATAATGCCAAAATGCCTATCCGACGCGTGGAAAGCTGCCCGGATTTCGCAATCGACTCGCTCACCCACTCCCTGCCGTTTTTGCAGCCCGATGCCTTGCAACTGCTACACGATATCGGACGCTCGTTCAGCGACAGCATCGAGAAACGCACAGGGCACCGCTACCGAATTGTAGTAACCAGCCTGCTGCGAACATCAGGCTCAATAGCCAAGCTACGCCGACGCAACCGCAACGCTGTGGAGAATTCATCGCACCAATACGGCCGCACTTTCGACATCAGTTACGCCAACTATATGCCCGACGACTCCACCTTCGTCATCAATCAGGAATGCATGAAACACCTGCTCGGAGGCGTACTCAACGACCTGCGAAACCAGCAGCGATGCCTGGTGAAATACGAACGCCGACAAGGATGCTTCCACATATCAGCCCGATAAAAGCACTGCCCGACATATCTGCCGGGCAGCACAATCCTAACCAATCATTTTATTATTCCCTCAAAAGATAGCTTATCGCTTGCGTGGCTGCTTCTTGGTGGCCGAAGTCACCTTAGCATTGCCTGTATAGGTGATATCGCCCGGGCCTTCAATCGACGAGTTTAGCGAAGACTGCGCATTACAATTAATGCTGCCGGTGCCGCGAGTCGATGCTTTAACCGCAACAGCTGCCATCTTGAAAGCCTTGATGCTACCGGTGCCGTTAATGGTGTAGTCGGCAGTCGATGTTGTGCCTTGCAGCTCCACGTCGCCCGTGCCGAGCACATTGCAATCGAGAGCATCAGCCTTAACACGTTTCATATCAATCGAGCCAGAGCCGTTGAGCGATACCCTGAGCGACTGAGCACCTACGTTTCTAACCTCCACCTCACCACTGCCAAACGATGAGCAATTGATGTTTGCAGCATCAATCAAGGCAATCTCAGTGTCGCTTGAACCCCGCACATTCAGGTTAATGTCCTTAGTGGCACGCAACTGCCCTATTTCGAAATCACCTGAGCCAGTGGTATTGATATTGCAGTTAACAGCCGAAGCACTCTTCACCTTCACATCGCCCGAACCGTGCATGTCGATACTGAATTCGTCGGCAATAACGGCACCGCCGACACTCATGTCGCCTGAACCATTAAAATCGAGGCTGCACTTCTTGACACTGATGGCTGCTGTTTCAAAATCGCCTGAGCCATGAAGCCGTCCGGTAAACGATTCCTCATTGAGCGGCGAGAGAATCTTCATATCGCCGGAACCTGTCAATGAGGCACTCACCAGGTGGTGCGACGAGACCTTCACCACCAGACGCGGCTTGTTAATACCATAGTTAATCGAAACACCTTTCTGCATTGCCAACTGAACCGTTGATCCCACGAGCTTCACCTCAAGCAGCGGTACGATATTGTCCGGACCCGAAACCACCACCGACGGATCGCCATAGGAATATTCAACATCAAACGACCCAACGGCACTCAGTCCATTGAAATCATTCACATTATAGGTCTTTTTAAGCACCTTTTTGCTGGCGTCAACACCTTTTGCCGAAATTTGTACCGATGCTGCCATCGTCAGCACCATCAACACCGAAAGAATTGAAAATAACCGTTTCATATAGTTGTCTGTCTTTTAATTGTTACTGATTTTTTGTCTTTTCTGTAAATTAGACTAACCCAGCGACAAAAAAGTTGCAGCCACAACAAAAAAATTTCAGTTATTTCCACCCCATAGCCCCATCGCGACGCAAATAATCCAAGAAACTGCAGATGCCATAAAGCGGAACATTTATCAATCTATCCTGCTCTCTATACTTCGACATAGAAAAGCGCAAGGCACTCAAATCAACATGCTTCGCCAGAAACGAGGCAAGCGACTTAGAGCGCAAATTCTCTTCACTCATAACCTCAACAGGTATTACCCGCCATTCGTACTGAACCATAAAATCAATTTTCATTTTCGAATCGTCACGACTATAATAATATGGATATAACCCATCCACACACATCAACTGACACATGGCATAGTTCTCAGTCAAAGCACCTTTACTTTCTTTCATTACATTATTTGACAGCAGCATCAAGGCAGGATCGATCTCACTCAATGCGCCAAGTAATCCCACATCAAGCAAATAGAGTTTGAACGATGCAAAATCTTCGAAGAATTTCAGCGGCATACCCACTTCACGCACCCGTGCTAACCTATACACCAGTCCGGCGTCGGCAAGCCATCGAATTGCCATTTCGAAATCCTTTGAACGTGAGCCACTTCGGACCGCTCCATACACAAACTTCTTGTTTTCGCGTGCCAATTGGGCCGGAATCGACTGCCACACCATACTTATACGGGCAGCCTCTGTCGAGCTAACATGCTTAGACATATCTGAACGATACACAAACAGAATATCGTTCTGCACTCGCAGTACTTCGTTAGTGTTACGGCTTTTCACGAATGTTGCAACAGCCTCGGGCATCCCACCAACAAAATAATACTCTCTCAACAATCTAACATAAGTATCATGAACCAATGAAATGTTTGTAGAATCGCCGTCATTAAGTATTTTCACAAGACGCTCCTCACCACAAGCCATCAAGAACTCCTCGAAATCCATCGGGAAAAGTCTTATTATATTCACTTTACCTACGGGTGCCGATTCTCCTTGCCGCATTGCAATCCCCAACAATGAGCCTGCTACTGCCACATGATATTCAGGTGCATCTTCGCAAAAGTATTTCAAAGCCATAAGCCCATGCTGCAATTCCTGTATTTCATCCAGTATTATCAATGTCTTTCCAGGCTTAATATCTTGATGCGTGAGGGCCCCAATCAGTGTAATGATTCGTGTAATATTGTAGCCTTCGGCAAAGATATTGCGTATTTGTTCGTTGTTGTCGCAATTAATATATGCCACATTTTCGTAGTATTCCTCACCGAATTTCTTAAGAAAATATGTCTTTCCCACCTACCTAGCTCCGGCAAGTATTAACGGCTTTCTTGCTGGCGAATTTCGCCATTCTACAAGTCGACTGATTAATTTTCGCTTCATCACGTTAATTATTAGTGATTTACAATCTGTATTCACTCCCTTGCAGACGCAAGGCTACACTTTTTGCCACGAACTTTATGATTTGGCACGTTTAAGCCGTGCCGAAACCTTCCGGTAAACATTCATCCACAACAGCGGAATTCCCACTCCGGCAATTGTGTAAAGCACCCAGAACAAATCGTCGTTACGGTAATGAATCACCATATGACAACCTATCTGGGCGAAGTCAAGATTATACACGGCAATCTTGAGCAGGCTAACAAGTTTGAATGAAGCTATATGGAACACATAAATATAAATCGACATATCGCCGCACACTATGAGGAAACGTCTGAGGATGCCGCCGCGCGAATCGATTATCTTCGACACATGATGCACCATCAAGAAGCCAATGATGCCGGTGATGGGCAGCGTGAGCACATCTATAGGCTTGGGCTTGAGGTTCATGCCGGCACAATGCAGCCATGCAGCCCCTATCAGCAGCGCCAGATATGTCAATGTCAGGGCCCAATGTTCTCTGATTCGCTGCTCATAGGCACGATAAAGCACACCGATGGCAAAGAATGCAACACCCCACACTTCGCGGATACCGCCCTGAACCACGGTTACTATCTTCACATTGTTCGAAATCTTGAACAGCGCGAATGCCAACGCTGCCAGAAGTATGAGCCACACAGCCTTGATGCCCTGCATGCAACCAAAATAGCGTTCAACAAGCAAATCGAGCACCCGAAACAGTATGCTCGACAACAGCAATGCCCTGAAAAACCAGAACGCACCGGCCATGAACTCGTCGTAGCCTCCCATCGAGAACACAATGGCACTTATGCGGAACGCCATATCGTGCCACGTATAGGGATGTAGCACGCCTCCTTCCCAGTTGCCGTACTGTTC
>JBJEKE010000035.1:0-5626 GCA_051878475.1 Muribaculaceae bacterium
CTCAAGGCGATAAAAAGAGAAGCTGCGCCGTAAACCTCGATTACGACACAGCCTCGTTTTATTTCCACCCCGCCGACATCTGTTTTGGTGCAGGCGGGGTGGAGCGTGGATGGGATATGTTTGTGCCTTGGGCCAATGGCTATTGTTGTTTTTGATTGTTGGCGGTTATGGGACAATGACTTTTGTTATGGCGTCATTGTCGATGCACACTATATATATTCCTGGGTGTGTTGCGATGCTTGTGCACTGCGATATTGTGCCTGTGAAGATGCTGCGGCCATCAACCGACACTACTTTTGTCAAAATGGCTTTCCCTGCAGAAGGGCTTATGCTTATTGTGCCCTTCGATGCACATATTATAGCCATGTTGGCAGCAAATTCCGGCGATGATATGCCGGAAGTGGTGGCCAGACGCAAAGTCCAATCGGTGCCTGAACCGCGAAGAATGGCTGTAACGTTGGATAATGCATCGGTGTCGAGAGTTATATTCTCATTCGTACCGGTAGCCATATACTTCAGTGCGTAGTCGGTATCGGGCACAAGTTGGTTGCCGTTCGAGCCGTAAATGCCGTGGTCCCAGTCGCGGAAGTCAACAATCTTGAAGCCGCTTTGCAGCTGGTCGAGGTTGCTGAAATGAATGGTGTAGGTTCCCCCAGTATCGGTAGCTGTAAATGCGGGTGCTTGCGATGGCTGCCACGAGCCAAGAACCGATGATGCCCCCACCATAAAGAAGTATGATGTAGGTTCAGCTCCTGAATAGCCGAAATATGATTTCAGCCATTCGGTCTTGGCACGGAATTTAGTGAGGTAGGTGTTGGTGGCCGATATGACGTCGTCGCATCCATACTGTGGCCATCGCTTGTGGTCGCAGGCGGCGGCTTCGCGAATCTGAGTGGTGAACGAAGTGATGAACGCTTCGATACCGGAGCTGAGATTGTCGACGTAGTTTTGCCAAATTTGTTTCACAATGTTGTTGAATGCCTCGTATTTCACTATTTCTCCAATCCAGTGTTGGTGAAATTCAGTGCCCGAGGCAATAGTGCGGTCGGTGCCTCGACGGAACGAATTGCCAAAGTCCCACACCGGACCGAACACAATCTTGTTGTCGTTCCCGATGTCCTTATGGAAATAGCAGCTGCCGTGAAACGATTCGCCGTTGTCGGTGAGTTCTTGTACAAGATAGAATCGTGCGAGAGCGTCGGCATCGATCAGTTCCATCCAAGAGCAGTCTGATTTGTCGTCGGCATATATGGCGGCATCGGCGTTTGTGACGAGTGTCAGAAGATAATCGGTTTGCTGTTGCGAAAGCACTTCGGGGCTTTTGTAGGTGAAACGCATGGTTTCGCCCGAGCCTTTGTTTTCATTGATTGTTATTTGAGCCGGATCGTCGTAGTTGTCGATTTCTACGAGCCATCCTCCGGTGATGGTCTCAAGGTCAGTGGTTTGGTCGGGCTGTTCGGTGATGTTTACGCGGTTGGCGTCAACACGTATTGTTTCGGTGAGGAAATAGAGCCCGATGTAGTCGCCGTTGAGTATCACTTCAACAGGCTGCTGGTCTGGAGTGTATGCAAGCCCGAGGCGCCTGCTGAGTTCAAGCCCCATTGTGTTTCGCAGAAATGCCAGTTCGTCGTCGGCATGAGCCAGCAATGCAAAATGCTTACTTGCTTTCATCCCAAGCAATGCGGCTTTCGAGGTTAGTTTCAGACGGTAAGGTTTCTTGTCGAACCCTGTCCAAGTGTAGTTGCCACGGCCTTTTATTTGCATGCTCAGAGGGTTCTCGGCTGAGCCGAATGACTCGTACCCCTCGAGCCCGAGAGCATCGAGGTAAAAGGTGGCATTAAGATATGTTTCCTTTGATGTTATTGGAGCATTTCCTTCGGTGCTGATATGAAGCACCGGAAGCGTACCTGATGGCTCAACTGCTCCGGCCATGATGGCAATGGCCGACAGCATTGCAACAAGAATAAGTTTGAAAGGTTTCATAAGAAAGAGAGTGAATGATAGGTTAGTATGTTGAATCAGAGGTTGTCGATACTGTCGATATAACCGTTCATCAAGGCGTATAGGCTAAGTCCCGACACACTCTTGATGCCAAGTTTCGAAGTGATGTTTTTTCGGTGCGACAGCACCGTGTTGATGCTGATGTTTAGTAGGTCGGCAATTTCCTTGTTGATATGTCCGTTTGCCACAAGCCTAAGAACATCAATTTCGCGTTGCGAAAGCTCGCTGTTCGAAGTATCGGGCAGGCTAGTCTCGGAGTAGAATTGCGACAGGGTGTCGATGATGTCGGACACCGGGGCAAACCGGCCAATTGAGCGTGTATCGCAGTCTGAGGCATCGGTGACTATGATGCATCGTTGCCTCCGAGGAATGAAAAAGTCGAGGTTTTTGCTGAAAGAAGAAGCATCGACAATAAACGATGCGCTTGCCCCGGCCACATCGGAGTTGATGCAGTTGCCGATAATTGGCGACGCTGCGCAATACTCCTCGAGAAGGTGCTTTATTCCGGCAGCCAGCAGTGAATCGCTTGTGATTATGTAAATCTGTCCCGTCATTAGCGGTTAAATGAGCGATTTAATATAAGGAAGGAGGATGCGAGTGCGGATACGGTTGTTTTGTATGATATCCTTCTCCAAACGGATGATTGCAAACACTACGGCAAGACACAGATTCTCGTCGTATTCACCTGAAAGGTGAATTATGAACATGCTCTTAAGGTCGGACAGCTTTTGTTCGATGGCATCGAACACAGCCATGTGTGATATTATTTCGTCGGCCGAAAGATTGTTGGCCTTGCGTGCCACAAATGGAAACAGCTGCTCCTTGTCGTATCCGATTGCCTGGATTAGTTCCTTCTTCAGATGAATGAAAAAGTTGAGCATAAGTTCCAGGTTATTGTTGGTGTTGCTTTTTGCAATGAGCAGATTGAAGTGTCGCTCGATGTTTGGCAACTGGAACTGGTGGTAGTTTGCGTTAGTTTGCTTCAAATAGTCGATAATCTTTGTAGCGTTGACCGAGAGAAGTACTTTCTCCGGAAAATATGATTCGTTGACGAAAGCGTTGAGAATCGAGACGAAGAAAGTGGTATCAATGGCATGTTCGGCGCAAATGTTGCCCACGCTTTTGTCGCCCACACCAAGCCGAATGCCGAACCGGTTGAGCACGGTAATCACATTCGGGTCGTTGTCGAGAATTGAATGTAGCTTGGTTTCAGGTGTGATTAATATCATAGTTCATGAAGTTTTGAAGTGGAGATGAAAGTTTTTTCAGTGATAATATAGTCGATGCTCACATCGTGAGCCTCTGTTTCAAATGGCGGGCAAAGCTGGAATTGGTATATTATTCCAAGTTTTGGCCGGTTGCAGTTGGCCAGCAGCCTGTCGTAGTATCCTTTGCCACGTCCGACGCGTCCTCCGGTGGGCGACAGTGCCACAGCCGGCACGATAATCAGATCGATGCTGTTAACGTCGATGCTGTCGGAGCCGGTTGGCTCAAGGATATTGAAAGCGCCCTTTTCCATAGCTCCGGTTGAGTCGTATGGCACCACTACAATGTCGTCGCCGACAACTTTCGGGAGAAAAATCCTTTTCTGCTTCGACCAACGGATAATGGCATCGTGGGTGATGACCTCGTCGGGCAACGAATGATACATAAGGATGCTGGATGCGTTTCGGAACAGGTCGGTGCGTTCGACAGCCGAGATTATGGCATCGGAAGCGCTACGTCGGTAGGCTTCGGTTGTCAATTGCTTTGCAGCCTTGATGGCACGTCGTATGTCGGCTTTCGAGTGCATTGTTGAAGTGCTTTATTTCTTCTTCGATTTCTTTTCCGGTTCCGGCTCATCGACAATAGGGAATTCTGCCTTTCCGGTCTTCAAGGCCTTGATGGCTTCGGTAACGGTCTTGTCAGTGGTGTTGAATACCGGGTAGAATGCCTGGTTGCCGAAGGCGTCGCGGGCAATGAGGGCACGCAGCTGGTTGATGATGAGATTGCGCGAGATGTTGATGTAGTACCAGCGAGCCGGAATGCCATGTTGGCTGGCGAATCTGACGAAGTCGCTCAGCAAAGCATCGTTTGATGGCATGCACGACATTAGTTCGTTGTAGTCGGCCATTTCAGAGATGGCTTCGCGGTTGATGTCGCAATATTGCATTGCAAATCGCTGCATCATGTTAGCGTTAGCCACATTAATGTAGTATGATGTTATACCCGAAGTGTCGTTGGGAACGAAAATATCGGGGATTATTCCACCGCCACCATAAACTGTACGGCCGGTTGATGTGATAAACACCTGGTCGGTTTTAACTTTTATGCTGTCCTTGTTGTAAACCTCGCCGCTTGTGTAACGGTCGTAAAGCTCGAGCGAATATTCGTCGTCGTTGCCGCGCTTGAAATCCTTTTGGATGCATCGTCCCGAGGGCGTGTAGTATCTGCCTACGGTGAGGCGCACCGCACTGCTGTCGGGAAGCGAGATTTGCTGCTGTATGAGGCCTTTCCCGAATCTGGCCGCCTGCTGAAAATACTTTCCGCTTTTGAACGATTCAAAGAAATGACCGGAGGGGTACTATGAAAAAACTTTTACTGATTACGGGAGATTTGGCAACAGGGAAATCAACCTTTGCGGGAGCTCTCTCCCAAAGATATGACGCGGCTGTCTTTTATAAGGACGCGATCAAGGAAGTGCTGGGGGATACCGTCGGCTTTTCCAACCGGGAGGAGAACCTGAAGCTCTCCAGAGCCACCATGGAAATTATGTGTTATCTCTTTTCGCAGTGCGGAAAGGTCGGAAATGATCTGATTCTGGAAGCGAATTTTCATACGGCGGAGCTGGAAAAGCTGCACAGGCTGGCAAAGGACCGGGAATATTCGGTGCTGACCCTGGTTCTCCGGGGAGACCCGGAAAGGTTGCACAAGCGCTATCTGTACCGGATCCGGAATCAGAACAGGCATCCCGTACACCTGAGCACCACAATGGATATCTTTGCGGATTTCCAGGCCTATCTAGAAGCCGGGCGGAAGGAATCCATTCCCGGAAATCGTATTGAAATCAATGCAGACAATTTTTCCTACCAAACAGATGAAGCCGTTCTCGGAAGCATCGACGCATTTATGAGAGGGTAACCTATACAAAAGCAAACCGGCTCCCCGGATGGGGAGCCGTTATCGCTTTCTGATATTTTTTGATGAATCGATCTCCGCCGCCACGGGTTGGGGATCCAGGGAGAATTCGGTAACGATCCTTGTGGTTATCGCAAAGATTTCGCTGCTGCACTGTCCGACAGTGTTCCGCGGCAGACAAGGGATTCTCACACAGAACCCACCGCTCTTGGCTTTTGGCCGCACAGGGTTCTGCCAGCTTCACAAACATGGGAGGCATCGGCCTTTTTACGGAAATGCGTGGTTATTTCCCCATGATAGCGGGTCAGGAGAGACTGCACCGGATGACGCAGCTCGGCGGCGGCGGTGTCCTCTGCCAGAATTTTGGGCAGGTTGGCGGTGTTGGCATACAGATGATAGTTGATCAGATACATATGGAATACTCCTCTCTTTTCGGTTCGAAGGGCTTCTTGCTTTCTGGGAATATCATACACGGAAACGCCCCGGATTACTAGACGCATTATTATCT
>JBJEKE010000036.1:0-5517 GCA_051878475.1 Muribaculaceae bacterium
AAATCAATGCTGTAAATTAGCTAACGCTTATTCCTCTACCGAGGCTTGCGCCGCAGCTACACGAGCGATGGGCACGCGGAATGGGCTGCATGATACGTAGTTCATACCAAGTTTAGCGCAGAACTTAACTGAAGATGGCTCACCGCCGTGCTCGCCGCAGATGCCAACTTTGAGCTCAGGCTTAGTTGCGCGACCCTTGCGGGTTCCCATCTCTACGAGCTGGCCAACGCCTTCCTGGTCGAGTACTGCAAATGGGTCGGTCTTAACGATGCCGAGGTCTTTGTAGAACTTGAGGAATTTTGGCGCGTCATCGCGAGAGTATCCGAATGTCATCTGAGTGAGGTCGTTTGTACCGAACGAGAAGAAGTCGGCAACCTTAGCGATTTGGTCGGCAACGAGTGCAGCGCGAGGCACTTCGATCATTGTACCAATCTTGTAAGGAACGGTGTCGCCGCGTTCTTCGAACACTTTCTTTGCTGTGTCGTTGATAATCTTTGCCTGAAGTTCGAGTTCTTTGAGAACGCCAACGAGCGGAATCATGATTTCGGGATGCACGTCGATGCCGCGTGCCTTAACGTTGAGGGCAGCTTCGATGATTGCGCGGGCCTGCATTTCGGTAATTTCGGGATATGTGTTGCCGAGACGGCATCCGCGGTGACCAAGCATCGGGTTGAATTCCTCGAGGCTGTCGCAAACGGCTTTTACTTTCTCAACCGGGATACCGATTTCGTTGGCGAGTTCTTTCTGAGTTGCTAACTGATGAGGAACGAATTCGTGCAACGGTGGGTCGAGCAGACGGATTGTTACTCCGAGACCGTCCATAGCTTCAAATATGCCTTCAAAGTCACCGCGCTGCATTGGGAGCAGTTTGGCGAGAGCAATACGGCGGCCTTCTTCGTCGCTGGCGATAATCATTTCGCGCATAGCCTTGATGCGGTCGCCTTCAAAGAACATGTGCTCGGTGCGGCATAGACCGATACCCTTGGCACCGAACTTGCGAGCTACGCGGGCATCGCGTGGAGAGTCGGCGTTTGTGCGAACGTCAACCTTGGTGTACTTTTCAGCAAGGTTCATGATAGCGGCGAAGTCGCCTGAGAGTTCTGCGTCGACAGTAGAAACGAGGCCGTCGTAAACGTCACCGGTGCTACCATTGAGTGAAATCCAATCACCTTCCTTATATACTTTACCGCCCATTTCTACTGTGCGGGCCTTGTAGTCTACCTTGATTTCACCGGCACCTGAAACACAGCACTTACCGATACCGCGAGCCACAACTGCAGCGTGCGATGTCATACCACCACGGGCAGTGAGGATGCCTTGAGCAACGTTCATACCACGAAGATCTTCGGGCGATGTCTCGAGGCGAACCATGATAACTTTTTTCTTGCGTTCAGCCCAAGCTTCGGCGTCGTCGGCAAAGAATACGATTTGACCTGTAGCAGCACCTGGAGAAGCCGGGAGACCTTTTGCTACGAGTTTAGCCGACTTGAGAGCGGCCTTGTCGAATACGGGGTGGAGGAGTTCGTCGAGTTTCTGTGGTTCCATGCGACGGAGCACTGTCTTTTCGTCGATAACGCCGGCGCGGAGGAGGTCCATTGCGATTTTCACCATTGCGGCGCCTGTACGCTTGCCGTTACGGGTCTGGAGCAGCCAGAGCTTACCGTTCTGGATTGTGAACTCGAGGTCCTGCATGTCTTTGTAATGGTCTTCGAGCTTTTGCTGAGTTGCGATAAGGTCGGCGGCACATTCGGGCATTGATTCTTCGAGGGAAGGATATTTGCTGGCGCGAACTTCTTCGGAGATGCCTTGAAGCTTAGCCCAACGGCGCGAACCTTCGATTGTGATTTGTTGTGGAGTGCGAACGCCGGCCACCACGTCTTCGCCTTGAGCGTTGATTAGGTATTCGCCGTTGAAAATGTCTTCGCCCGTAGCAGCGTCGCGGGTGAATGCAACACCAGTGGCAGAGGTATTACCCATGTTGCCGTAAACCATAGCCTGCACGTTAACTGCAGTACCCCATTCTTCGGGAATCTGGTTCATTCGACGATATAGGATAGCGCGTTCGTTCATCCAGCTGTCGAATACTGCGCAGATGGCGCCCCAGAGCTGTTCCCAAGCGCTTTCGGGGAAGTCTTTGCCAGTGTTTTTGAGGACAGCTTCCTTGAAGAGCTTAACGAGGGTCTTCAGGTCGTTGACATCAAGTTCGGTATCGAATTTCACGCCTTTTTCGGCTTTTACTTTTTCGATAACTTCTTCGAATGGGTCGATATCTGTTTTGTTCTTAGGCTTCATGCCGAGCACAACGTCGCCATACATCTGAACGAAACGGCGATAGCTGTCCCAAGCGAAACGCGGGTTGCCCGATTTTTCAGAGAGTGCTTCAACCACTTTGTCGTTCATACCGAGATTAAGGACAGTGTCCATCATACCAGGCATAGAAACACGAGCACCTGAGCGCACCGACACGAGGAGCGGGTTTTTGTCGTCGTCAAACTTGTTGCCGGTGAGGGCTTCAATATGGGCAATAGACTTTTTAACGTCTTCTTCAATAAGGCGAACAACAGCGTCGCGGCCTTGTTCGTTGTACTCGGTGCAAACTTCAGTGGTAATGGTAAATCCTGGGGGGACAGGGACACCGATAAGATTCATTTCAGCCAGGTTGGCTCCTTTTCCACCGAGAAGATTCTTCATATCGGCACGGCCTTCTGCGTGACCGTTACCGAAAGTGTAAATTCTTTTCATTGAAATAAAAGTGTTTATAAAAATAGTAATCGTTATTATTAGTGCTAATGTATAGTTGTCACTATGATTTGCAAATATATATTAATTGGGCAACTTATGAAAGAAAATGGGATTTTTTTTGTTACAAATATTTATTTAGATGTGAAAATGCTCGTATATAATGCCGATAATCACTAATTTTGTGGCGTAAAATCAACGAAAAGAACTATCAAAAGTGAGGAAAAAGAAACAATTGCCAATATTGGAATCGGTTGAGATATGTGGAGTGGCAGCCGAGGGCAAGAGCCTGGCCCGAGTGGACGAAATGGTGGTGTTTATACCATATGGAGCGCCAGGCGATGTTGTAGACGTGAAATTGAATAAGAAAAAGAAGAATTATGGGGAGGGGCACATTGAAAAAATGTTAACGCCATCTCCCATTCGAATAGAGCCGTTTTGCGAGCATTTCGGTGTGTGCGGCGGATGCAAATGGCAGCATATACCATATGAATATCAACTGAAATACAAGCAGCAACAGGTGGCTGATGCGTTGGAGCGTATAGCTAAGGTGGAATTGCCGCCGATAAGCCCGATACTTGGCTCGAAACAAACCATCGAATATCGCAACAAATTGGAATATACCTTCTCAAACAAGTCGTGGCTCACATTCGAGCAGATGCGCAGTGAGGAGCAGTTTACCGATCGCAACGCGGCAGGATTTCACATTCCCGGTGCCTTCGACAAGGTGCTTGATATCAAGAAGTGCTGGCTTCAGGACAATCTGTCGAACGAGATTCGCCTGTTTATCCGCAAATATGCTTTGGATAAGGGGTATACGTTCTACGACCTTCGAGGTCAGAGCGGGCTGATGCGCACCATAATGGTGAGGATTGTGAGTACAGGCGAGGTGATGCTGGTGGTGGTGTTCGGAGAGGATAATCCGGAGGCTATTGCCGATGTGATGGGTGCCGTCAAGGAGCGTTTCCCGATTATAACATCGCTGATGTATGTAGTCAACCTGAAGGTTAACGATACCATTGGCGATCAGGAGGTGATAACCTATAGTGGTCGCGACTATATAGAAGAGGAGATGGAAGGACTTCGTTTCCGTATCGGTCCGAAGTCGTTCTATCAGACCAATTCGCTGCAGGCATATGAATTATATAAGGTGGCACGCAACTTTGCCGGCCTCACCGGCGACGAACTGGTGTATGACTTGTATACCGGTACAGGCACGATAGCCAACTTTGTGGCGCGACAGTGCCGAAAGGTGGTGGGAATAGAGTATGTCCCCGAGGCTATCGAGGATGCCAAACTTAATTCGCAGGTCAATGGAATCGACAGCACATTGTTCTATGCCGGCGACATGAAAGATGTTCTTACCAACGATTTTGTCAAGGAGCATGGAGTGCCCGACGTGATGATTGTAGATCCTCCGCGTGCAGGGATGCACGACGATGTGGTTAAGGTGATATTGCATGCGTCGCCGCTTCGCATTGTGTATGTGAGCTGCAATCCGGCCACCCAGGCTCGCGACCTTCAGTTGCTTGATGCGAAGTATCGGGTTACTGCTATTCAGCCGGTTGACATGTTCCCCCACACTCACCATGTTGAGAATGTGGTGTTGCTGGAGCTTCGCGACAATTAGAGATTTGAGTTGTAATAATCAGGATTTCCGGTTACATTCTGCCCGACGAATGGAGGCAGGGCGTATTGCCGGTTAGAGCTGTCGATTTCAATTTCGGCCACAACAAGGCCTTGGCGTGCGCCATGAAATTCGTCAACTTCCCAGGTGTGGCCATCGAACGGCACTAAGTAGCGGGTCTTCTCGATAACTGTGGGCAGGCACATGTTGAGCAGTTGCATGGCGTCGTCGACCGGGATGGTGTATTCGAACTCGTCACGAGTGTCGCCGACATTTTTACCCTTGATGGTAATGAATCCCTGATTGTCTTTCACGCGGATGCGAACAGTGCGTTGTGGCTCTCGCGAAAGATATCCCTGCATTATTCTATGACTTGAAGATGCCATACGGTGGTATTTATCGTTAACCACTAAGTATTTATGCTCTATTTCAATTCCCATTTGTAATACTAATTTAGAAATAATTATGTATTCGGATAGTATATAATTTAGTAATTTTGCCGGAGCAAAAATAATTTTAGACTAAACGAATGTTGCAAAATTAATTGTAATACTATTCGGGGTCAATAGAAACGATATATTTTTTTGATGAATAACAACAGAGCTATTCACTATATACTGACACTGTTGCTGCTTGCAATAGGCGTAATGGATGCGGCGGGAGCCGGCCAGCGGACCGAAATAGTGGGACTGGTACGCGATTCGGTTACACACGAACCGGTTGCTTATGCGGCAATATTTCTTAAAGGGTCGGACCGCGGTTCGTTGACCGATGAAAACGGGCGGTTTGAGATAGTCACCACAGCCATTTTCACGTCGTTGGAAGTTTCGACGATAGGGTATAACGATAAGACAGTATTTGTAAAGAAAGGGCAGAAAAACGATATCATCATTGACTTGGTGCCCACTGGGCTTGCCTTGAAGGAAGTGGTGGTTAAGCCCAAGAAAGAGAAGTATTCTAAGAAGAACAACCCTGCGGTGGCATTTGTAGAAAAGCTTATGAAGCGCAAGCATATGTACGACCCCCGCAACAATGACTATTTCAGTTACGACAAATATGAGAAGATAAGTCTGGCCCTGAACGATTTCAAGAAAGAGGAAAAGACTGGGTGGATATATAAGAAATTCAATTTCCTGTTCGATTTTGTTGAT
>JBJEKE010000037.1:0-5499 GCA_051878475.1 Muribaculaceae bacterium
GAAAGACGGTTCATCATATCTGATAGCTGAAACCGAGGCTCAGAATTTCCTTGAACTGCCATTTCTTCCAAGTGGGATCGCTGTCGCGCGAGGAGTCGTATCGCAGGTGCATATAGAGCTGAGTGCTCAGGTATTTGTTGATAGAGAAGTTGAGAGTGTTCTCGAGGTCGCCCTGGATGTAGTCGTAGTCGGTGAAGACGAAGAACCGAGTAGACATTGAGACGTTCAGGCTAATTTTCCAGTTCATTGTCATTTCCATTTTCGAACCGACTTGGTGAGCGAAGTGACGACCGGCCTCGATGCCGAACCATTCAGGCTTAATTTTTTCAATTTCGCGGCAAATCTTCATATTGTACGACACCGGAGCCATAGAGGCATTGAGGTTGAATGTTCCTTTCTTGTTTGCGGTGCTGTAAGTCATACCAAGACCGAGGTTGAGTTCGCCGGGCGAAAGGAACGAAGCCTTCATGTTGTTGGTGTTTGCGGTGTAGTTGTTGAAAATCTGGGTTTTGAATTGGAGCGAAAGGGTATAGTACCATTTTTGGATGGCCTTGATACCGAGCATAGAGTTGATTTGGAACAAGTCCTCGTTGAGGGCATAGCTACGGAGTGAGTCCTGTGGAGCCGAGTTAAGACCAATCTTATACTGGATAGTGTTCTCGAAGAGCAGTTTTGTGTAGACGTTCGGGTTTAGCTTTGCGTGGAATATGAAGTTACCCAAGAGGTTAAGGTTGCTGGTACCGCCTTGATACCAGTTGTCGGAAAGGTAAGCCTGTGAGAACTGCACTGAAGCGTTGAAGCTTCGTATCCATTTTTTGATTTTCACATCTTCGCGTTGCGGTTTTTCGTTTGGAGCGTCTTTAATGATGAATTCCTCGATGCTCATAGATAGCTTGTCGGGAGCCATCGTGATTACGTATTGCTTAGGCGGCTCGGGCATGTCCCAGATGTTGTAGCGTACCAAATCGGGGTTGTAGACGATTGTTCGGTATGACTGGTACATGTCGAAGCGGTTGTTTCGCTCGAGCTGGCGGAGCCATTGGTCGGAAGCCCGCAGTTTCATTTCGGCCGGTTTAAGCGGGTTGTAAGGCTCAACGGGAATGGTGTCGTATGCATCGATGCAGATAGATTGCTGGAAAATAAGAGGCAGATAGAGCATGCTAGGACGCACCGGGGTGTCGGGGATTGAATCGTCGAACATGTCGGCGAAAATATAAAGTTCGTTGTCGGTGTCGACGCTGTCGGTGCCGATTTCGTCGGATTCAGCAATGATGTCGCTGTCGATAGTGCCGGGGTCGGCGTTATCGATAGATTGGGCTTGCAGTGCCAGTAACGGAGCTGAAGCAAACAGAAGATATGAAAAAAGTCGTCTAATCATTTCCTTTTCTATATTATGACAGGTGCTGCAACGGTGAGCACCTGGAATTTGGTTGTCAAAAAACGAGTTATGGCATCGATGTGTTGCCGGTCATAATGCCATGCGAAGCTTTTCGAGGGCATCGGCAATCACTGAACGCGCAGTGGCCACGTTAAGCCTCATGCAACCGGCACCTTCAGCGCCGAACATTTCGCCGTCGTTAAGAGCCAGATGAGCCTTGTTGATGAAAACGTCGACAAGCGCATCGTGGCTAAGGTTGAGCGCAGAGCAATCGAGCCACACCAGGAACGAAGCCTCGGGTCGGATAGGGTGAACCAGAGGGATGTTTTGGCTGCAGTATTGCTCGATAAATCGGATGTTGTCCTCGATATAAGCCTTAGCTTGAGCGAGCCATTGCTCGCCATGGTTATAAGCCGCTTCGGTGGCAACAGTGGCGACGAAAGTGGGGGCGTCGAATTCGTTAGCTTCGAGCCATTTGAAGAAACCGCGACGAATATCGGGGTTTTTCACCACAGTCCAGGAGCTCACAAGGCCCGGAATGTTGAATGTCTTTGACGGAGCGCCGAAAACAACGGAGTTCTGTGCAGCTTCTTCGCAACAGGTGGCAAAAGGAGTGAAGCGGTTACCGAACAGAGCCAAATCGCCGTGAATTTCATCGCTAATCACGAGTACTCCGTATTGTTTGCATAGCCTTGCAAGGCGCACCAGAGTGTCTTTGTCCCAGGTTATTCCGATTGGGTTGTGCGGGTTGCACAGAATCATAAGCTTAGGGCTCTGAGATGCGAAAATCTGTTCCAAGGAGTTGAAATCCATCGAGAATGTGTCGCCACGTCGGATAAGCGGATTGGTTGCCACCTTTCGGCCGTTGCCTTCGGAGACTATCCGGAACGGATGATATACGGGCGGCTGTATAACCACCGTGTCGCCCGGCCGGGTGAAGTAGTTGACGGCGAACCCGATTGCCTTTACCACTCCGGGCACGTATGTAACCTCGTCGCGGCTGAACGAGAAGCCGTTTCGACGCTGTTGCCAATCGATAATCGACTGCCAATAGCTGTCGTCGGCCACGGCATAACCGTAGATGTGATGGGCTATGCGTTGTTCCAGCGCCTTGGAAATTTCGGGGCACACTTCAAAGTCCATGTCGGCAACCCACAGCGGCACCAGGTCGGTTCGTCCGAATGGCTCTTTCAAGCCATCGAACTTAACCGACTGGGTGTTGTGGCGGTTGATTACCGTATCGAAATTATATCGGGTCATTTACAATGTTCACTTAAGTTCGGCAAGAGCGTTCTTAATTCGTGTCATAGCCTCTACAATGTTCTCGTCGCTTGTTGCATAGCTCAGGCGGATGTGTCCAGGAGCGCAGAAGGCTGCACCGTCGACAGTAGCCACGTGAGCGTGCTCGAGCAGATACATTGCCATGTCGTTAGCGTTGTTTATAACGCGGTTGCCATAGCGCTTGCCAAAGTATGAAGAAACTTCGGGGAAGAGGTAGAATGCTCCTTCGGGGTTATTGATTCGGATGCCTGGGATTTCGTGAGCCAGCTTTACGATAAGGTCGCGGCGGCGTTCGAAAGCCAGTCGCATCTGCTCAACGCAGTCTTGGCTTCCGGTGTATGCAGCTTCGGCGGCTTTCTGTGCAATTGACGAAGCCCCTGAGGTGTATTGGCTTTGCAGCTTGCTATTGGCCTTAGCGAGCCAGAGCGGAGCGGCAAGGAAGCCGATACGCCATCCGGTCATGGCATAAGCCTTCGAGACACCGTTAACGATGGCAACACGGTTACGTACACTTTCAAACTGAGAAATAGACTCGAAATGGCCTGTGAAGTTGATGTGTTCGTAAATTTCGTCGGCAAGAATCAGAATATCGGGATAGTCGGCGAGAACATCGGCGAGCGCCTTGAGTTCTTCCTTTGAATAGACACTTCCGGTAGGGTTAGACGGGGAGCAGATAAGAATCATGCGAGTCTTTGGCGTGATTGCGTTGCGCAGTTGCTGAGCAGTAATCTTGAAGTTCTGCTCAACGCCGGCATAAACCAGCACCGGGACTCCTTCGGCCAGCTTAACCATCTCCACATAGCTCACCCAAGCCGGAGTGGGGATTATAACCTCGTCGCCAGGATTGATGGCCGATAGGATGCAATTGCACAGCGATTGCTTTGCACCGTTCGACACGATTATTTGCTCCGGAGCAAAATCCACACCGTTTTCGTTTTTGAGTTTGGCTGCAATAGCCTTTCTGAGGCTTAGATAGCCGGGTACAGGGGTGTAGAACGAGAAATTGTCGTCGATGGCCTTCTTAGCGGCCTCTTTGATATGGTCGGGAGTGAAAAAGTCGGGTTCGCCCACCGAAAGGTTAATAACGTGGACACCCTGAGCCTTGAGCTCGTTGCTTTTCTGCGACATAGCCAGAGTGGCCGAAGGCGACAGATTCATAACTCGTTGCGATATCTGTTCCATATTGAAAATCAATTAATCAGTTGTCAATTGGTTGTTTAATAAGAATTTGGTTATGTGCGCCTGGCCGATAAGGCATGGCACACCTAATAGCGCAAAGATACAACAAAGCGTTGCAGAATCAAAACATTTGGAGCAATTAATGGGGTGTTGCTAAATGGAGTCGGGGTTTGCGAGGCATTTTTCGCCGATGCCAACTCCGAAAAGGGCGTAGTCGTATATTACGGGGTCGTCGGGGCGCATTCGGCGGAGAACTTCGGTGAGCTCAATCACTGTTCGGCGGTCGTTAGCGCGGCGGTGGATAAGCCCGAGAGCGCGGGCAGTGTCGCCCACATGCACGTCGAGGGGGATAAACAGCCGGCTTTTTGGGATTGAGCGCCACACGCCCATGTCGACGATTCCATCGTCGCGGACGAGCCAACGGAGTGCCATGTTGACGCGCTTCAGTGCTGTTGTGCGCAAGTTTAGCGGCAGGCATCGGCTGTCGCCTATGCCGTTGTTTGCTTCGGCGAGTACGCCGTTTACAAGTTCCACGAGTCGCCACGACGGAGTTTCGTCGTCGGCCACGTGGTGAGCGGCTGCAAAAGCATCGAGCGAGCCATATTTATGGTAAATGGCCCTGAGGCCGCGCAGCATGTGCTTAAGGTTGCGGCCAAAGAAAGTCCGGTGGATGTTGAGCTGGTCGGGAAGGAGCTCGAAGGCGCCTTCTGTGACGAATTCCAGGGGAGCGTTGTCCATGAGCTGCAGCATCTTGTTGCAGTTGTTGCAAATCATTGTACGGTTTCCCCATGCTATAGTAGCTGAGAGGAGGGCAGTGATTTCAATGTCGGGCAATCGCTCGAAACGGCGCGGGAACTGCACGGGGTCGTTTGCGATGAATCGGACATCGTTGATGCGCGAAGCCTCACGGTCGAGATAACGCTTTAGTTCGGCAAACTGAGAGTCGGGAATCATCAGAAAGTGAGAACGATGTTGTTTTCCTCGGCAATGCGACGCATGTTAAGGATTGCGTATCGCATACGTCCGAGCGCGGTGTTGATGCTGACGTTTGTGGCGTCGGCAATTTCCTTGAAGCTCATGTCGTGATAGTATCGCATCACGAGCACTTCGCGTTGGAGCTCAGGAAGAGCTTTCACCAGGCGCTTGATATCGTTATGAATCTGGTGAGTAACCAGCTTGTCCTCGATTGTTTCCTCGCTCAGGTCCTTACGGTTAAGGATGTCGAGGTCGGGGAGGTCGCACGACTGGAGATTCTCGGAGCGCTCCTGTCGGTAGAAGTCGATAATAAGGTTGTGGGCAATTCTGGTTATCCAAGCGCCGAACTTTCCGGTTTCGGAATAACGGTTTTGCTTGATGGTTGTGATAGCCTTGACAAAGGTATCCTGGAATATGTCGTTAGCCACCTCGCTATCCTTTACAATGCGCAGGATATAGGTGAACACGCGGTTTTGATGTCGGTTGAGTAACGTATCGAATGCTTCGTTGTTACCATCAGCATAAAGCGACACTAATTTGTCGTCGGTCAACGCTGTTAATTTTGCCATTACTTTGTTATTTAAACATTGGAGTAACGTTCTATCCGATAGGCAATTCGATTTTAAATATGTGCAACAAATAATAAAAATA
The DNA here is from genome assembly GCA_051878475.1 of Muribaculaceae bacterium. GTDB lineage: Bacteria > Bacteroidota > Bacteroidia > Bacteroidales > Muribaculaceae > SFRY01. The sequence continues at coordinate 5,465 of JBJEKE010000037.1, forward strand.
AAAAAAGATGAAATGCTTACAATAATTGGGCTTTC
>JBJEKE010000038.1:0-5491 GCA_051878475.1 Muribaculaceae bacterium
GGTTAATGCCTCTGCAAGTTATGCCGTGTTCAATAATTATTTAGGACAATATTGGATTCAACCACATATATTGTAAGAAATTATTGGATTGTTGAAGTTTATTTTTTAATTTTACGAAACATAATATGGCAATTTAATCTGTTTGATTATAAATACAGGGGATTGAAGTGAACAAGTTTAAAAATATAAATTGGAGTCTTATTTCTTTTTTCATTTCTATAATGGCTCTTTTGTTTTCAGTTATAAGATGTGAGCCATTGGAAGCTGATTGGATTTCAATATTAATTGGGATACTATCACTACTGGTTACGATCTTGATTGGCTGGCAGATTTATACAGTTCTTGATATTAAAAGAACAATTAATGAGATCAAATCGAAAAGTAGCATTATACAAGAGGAAACCATGGCGAGAGCTTATACTAGCATTATGAACCAAACTTCATATGTAATTGAAGGCAGAACCGAAAATGACGATTGCTATAATGCTATAGCAAATGGCCTTTTTGCTTGTAAGCATTATCATTATGCAAAAAACGAGAAAGCTTTTTCAGACCTCATAGCCATGCTATCAAATGTTAAGAAAGAGAATTGTCGATTAACTAGGAAACAAATTTACAACCTTTATGTAATAATTGGGCAATTGAAAGAGTGTGACATTGATGTTTCTGCTATTGAGAAATGGATGGAAGAGTTTGAATAAACTTTGATTCAAATTTTGATATAATTATATGTGAGACAATTTTTAGAATCTATAATGCCACTTCAAATCATATATTTTTATAACGGTTTTATTAAAAACGGTTATTGCGAAATCTTAATAGGAATAAATAAATTTAGTTACTCATAAATTTGTGAATATGACAACAAATGGGAAATTATCAAAGGAGGGAAAGCATGAAGGTCTAAAAAGTTTATTAGTCTGGATACTATTTAATTTTGTTATAGCAAGCCCATTGTTTTTTTCTCACTATGGTCACTTTATTTTCCCCATAATGGATAAAGATGAATATTTTATCGATAATAATAATTTTATTCACAATGACAATTGTCCTTGTAGAAGTGTTCCTTGGTTTACTGAAAAACACAAGAAATATGATTTTTTAAAAGAACATAATTATTATTTTTGCTCAGTATGTTTCACTGCAGATGAAAAAGACAAGATGTACGTTATTCATAAAATGAATATAATTGAAATGATTTACTCACTGATACGTGCAGGAGCTCCGGATGATTATATAGAGAAAAAACTTAAGAAATATGAGGACTAATTTAATGCTGCATAAGTTCACGGTTTGTAGCTGAAATTCTAAATCCTAGTGTTATTCTTATGGGGACGATGTTATCTTAAACATTTTGAGATTTGTGCGGTTTTTGGCCAAAAACATTTTGAGAATCGTGCAAAAATGGCCTAAAAATTGAGATTTGTGCGGTTTTTAGCGGAAAACATTTTGAGAATCGTGCAAATGTGCTACCTTTGTTCCAAAGCAGGCCAACTATGATATTCAAGAGAAAAATATACGATGAACTCCTTCAGTGGAAGCGTAACGATGAAGGTAGGACAGCAGTGCTGATACAAGGAGCCCGACGAGTGGGCAAATCCACCATTGCCGAACAATTTGCATCGAAGGAATATGATTCCTATATATTAGTCGATTTTGCAGCATGTTCGGTCGAAATCCGGGACTTGTTTAACGACGTATCTAATCTTGACCACATTTTCATGCGTCTGCAGCTGGAATATGGAGTTGAGCTGACGGAGCGTAAATCGGTAATCATATTCGACGAGGTGCAACTTGTGCCCAAGGCCAGGCAAGCCATCAAATATCTTGTTAAGGACGGGCGATACGATTATATTGAAACGGGCTCGCTGATTTCGATACGCAAGAATGTTAAGGACATCCTGATTCCGAGCGAGGAAGTTAAGTTGCAGATGTATCCTATGGACTATGAGGAGTTCAGATGGGCGCTGGGCGATATGGCTACCGTGAAACTGCTTTCTGGATGTTTCCACAACAGGACATCGCTTGGCGATGCCACTAACCGTAAGTTGATGCGCGACTTTCGATTGTATATGCTAATCGGAGGAATGCCACAGGCGGTGGCTACATATCTCGAAACAAACAATCTCGAAAAGGTTGACAGCGTAAAGCGTTCAATAATAACATTGTATGAGGACGACTTTAACAAGATTGACCCCACAGGAAACGCCTCGATGATGTTTCACCAGATTCCTGCGCAGCTTACCAACAATGCCAACCGATATATGGCGTGGAGTGCAACCGACGGCACACGCCACTCGGAACTATCAGAGACAATCTCGGAGATGAGAGAGTCTATGGTAATAAACATGGCATATCATGCCAACGATCCCGGTGCCGGAATGGCATTGCACAAGAATCTCGACAAGTATAAGATGTTTACAGGCGACACTGGACTGTTTGTTACCCTTGCTTTCTGGGACAGAAAGTTTGTTGACAACATTATCTACGGCAAACTGCTAAGCGACAAATTGAGTGCCGACCTCGGATATGTGTATGAGAATGTAGTGGCTCAAATGCTGAAAGCCGCCGGTCATGAACTGTACTATTATACATTCCCTACCGAAAGTGGAAAGCACAACTATGAGGTGGATTTCCTTATTGCCGATGGCGACAAGGTGAGTCCTGTAGAGGTGAAATCGTCGGGCTATAAGGCCCACGTGTCGATAGATACATTTTGCAGCAAGTTCTCGGCCCGGATAAAAAACAAATATCTGGTTTATACAAAGGATTTGCGAAAGGAGTCAGATGCATTGTACATCCCAGCATACATGTCAATGTTTCTCTGACATCAAATAGTCCTTTCGTTACGAAAACATTTTGAGAATCGTGCAAATCGGCTTGTAAGAGCGGTCTTTGGTGGGGGTGATGAAAAATGTGGGGCGGGGTATTGACATTGCCGGCTATTTGTTGTAACTTTGTGACCTGAAATCTGTGGAAAAATTTGGCTGCTTGCAACCACATAAAAAAATGCTAAAACTGCGTTACCAATCCCATCTGAATTCATCGCGACGCATTAGCATTTTTTCCACGCAAAAACATGGAAAAAATGAAGAATTATCTTTTCACATCCGAATCGGTTTCGGAGGGGCATCCCGACAAGGTTGCCGACCAAATCAGCGACGCCATCCTCGACGAGTTCATGGCTTACGACCCTTCGTCGAAAGTGGCGTGCGAAACACTCGTTACCACCGGCCAGGTGGTGATTGCCGGAGAAGTTAAATCGGAGAGCTACATCGACCTGATGGAAGTCACTCGACGTGTGATTAACCGTATTGGCTACAACCGCAGCGAATACAAGTTTGATGCCGACTCGTGCGGCGTGCTCTCGGCTCTGCACGAGCAGAGCGCCGACATTAACCGTGGCGTGGAGCGCGAAATTGCCGAAGAGCAGGGTGCTGGCGACCAGGGCATGATGTTTGGCTATGCATGCAACGAGACATCGAACTATATGCCGCTGAGCATCGACCTGTCGCACATGCTGCTACGCGAGCTGGCTGCCATCCGCCGCGAGGGCAAGGTGATGACCTATCTGCGTCCCGACTCGAAGAGCCAGGTGACCGTGGAATACAATGGTGCCACCAATAAGCCTGAACGCATACACACTATCGTTATCAGCACCCAGCACGACGAGTTCATTGCCCCGGCATCTGATTCGAAGGCCGACATCGATGCTGCCGACAACCAGATGCTCGACACTATCAAGGCCGACGTGGCCAACATACTTATTCCGCGCGTAAAGGCTCAGCTGCCACAGGCCATCCAGACGATGTTCGACGACCGTCTGATTCTCCATGTCAATCCTACCGGAAAATTTGTTATCGGTGGCCCTCATGGCGATACAGGTCTAACCGGTCGCAAGATTATCGTCGACACCTATGGCGGCAAGGGCGCCCATGGCGGCGGTGCATTCTCGGGCAAGGACCCTTCGAAGGTCGACCGTTCGGCTGCCTATGCTGCGCGCCACATTGCCAAGAACGCTGTGGCTGCCGGTATTGCCGACGAAATCCTTGTGCAGGTGGCATATGCCATCGGTGTGGCTCGCCCGGTGAGCTTGTATGTCAACACCTATGGCACTGCCCATGTCGAGATGAGCGATGCCGAGATTGCCGAGCGTCTCAACGCCCTATTCGATATGCGCCCAAGCGCCATCGAGAAACGTCTGAAGCTTCGCAACCCCATATATGAGGAAACTGCAGCCTATGGCCACGTGGGCCGTCAGCCCGAAACGGTGACCAAGCACTATTCGTCGAAGTACGAGGGCGAAAAGACAGTCACTGTGCGCCTCTTCACTTGGGAGGAACTCGACTATGTTGATGCCATCCGCCGCGACTTCGGTATAAAATAACCATCGCAGCCGATGCCTGAACCATTGCAAATAAATGTCGATAAAGTGCTGCGGCAACGCTTGCCGCGGCACTATCGCTATATCCCACGGTTTCTGATTAACTGGCTCAGCCACACCATCTGCCAGGAACAGCTCAACGATCTGCTCAGACGTCACGGCGACAAGTCGGCCACCGACTTTGCCGACGCCGTGCTCAGCGACCTCAATGTTGTGGTCGACGTCACGGGCGAGGAGAACATTCCAGCCGACACCTCGCGGCTGCTCTTCGTGTCGAACCATCCGCTGGGCGGATTGGACGGCGTGGCATACATATCGCTGCTCGGCAACCGCTACAAAGGGCATTTCCACTTCATGGTCAACGACCTGCTGATGGCCATCCCGCCATTGCGCGAAGTGTTTCTGCCGGTCAACAAGCATGGCCGCCAAAGCCGTCAGTATGCCAGAATCATTGAACAGGCCATGAAAAGCGACGATGCTGTAGCCTCCTTCCCCGCCGGATTGTGCTCGCGCAACACCCACGGCTGTGTAATAGAGGACCTCGGCTGGAAAAAGTCGTTTGTCGACGATGCCCGCCGCTATGGCCGCACCATCGTGCCCATGTATTTCGACGGCCAGAATTCGCGCTTCTTCTACCGATTTGCCCGCTGGCGCCGCAAGCTCGGCATTAAGTTCAACATTGAAATGATGTTGCTCCCGCGCGAGATGTTCAAGGCGCGCGGCAGCCGTTTTGCCATCCGTTTCGGCAAGCCGATAGCCGTCGACAGTCTCGATGCCAGTCTCACTCCGGTGCAATGGGCTGCAGAGATACGCCGCCAAGTGTATGCCCTCGCCCCCGAAAAGCGCTAACCCCGTCAATTAGCGACTCTCCGGGCTGAGAGCCATCCCAACACCACAAAAATACCACCAACACCACCCGTTACATTGCGAAAACCGCCACATGCATAGCGCCAACCCAATGGCGATGGGCGAAACATTGGCGTCGCAGCTCGTCAATGCAGTGCATACCATCGGGGTTTTATGCGTTTTTGTGATTTTTTTGTAGTAAAATTCAATATTGTCCTAAATAATTATTGAACACGGCATAACTTGCAGAGGCATTAACCT
>JBJEKE010000039.1:0-5477 GCA_051878475.1 Muribaculaceae bacterium
TCGTGAATATGAATATAATTATGCTTGACAGCATCTTTAACTTCGGGAGCAAGCAGATAGTCGTCGACAAATGGCTTTGTAGTCTCACTTGCAAATTTCATCATCATACCTGCCGGCGAATCAGCATTCATGTTTGCATTTTCGCGAGTAATGTCGTTGCTCTTTGCTTCGATGATACTAAGGAATATATCGCGAGTGTGTGCGCGACGCGCAATGCTGCGCTGGTCGCGATAGGCTATATACTTTTTTGCCACCTCTTTTCTTGGACTAGCCATCAATTCAATTTCAACCAGATCTTGGATCTCTTCAACAGTCATCCGTTCGTTGCCTTTCATGACTATACGGTCGGTGATTTTTTGAATCAACGATTCATCTTCGCCTTTTTCGGTCTGGAGCATGGCTTTGCGAATTGCAGCTTTTATCTTTTCTTCGTTAAAACCCACAACTCGCCCATCGCGTTTTACGACAATCTGTATCATTTTGTTTCGATTATGTAGTTATTATTCTTGTTAGATTTGATGTTACAAAAGTAATCAAGAAATTGAAATAGTCAAAAATATTCAACATAAAATCAAATAAAATGACGTTTTGGAAAACAATTGTGATATATAAAAAATACAAATAACTGAAAATGAATAATATGTAAAAAGTTTTGGAAAACTTTTGGCTTCAATCATTTTCTTGTGTTTTTACAATTTGTTGATTATTTGTAATATTGTGTTCATCTTATTTTCAATTTCGTTCCATTCATACTCGGGAATTGAGTCACGGGTTATTCCTCCTCCTGCATAAAGACATATATGTTTTCTGTCGAATTGCATGCATCGAAGGTTTACAAAAAAGTACATTGAAGAGTCAACCACCATTGGCCCGATATATCCGCCGTATAATCTTCGGTCGTGTTTTTCTGTAGATTTAATAAAATTATATGATTCTGAGAATGGTAATCCGCATAATGCGGGTGTGGGATGTAGCGTTTCCAATATGGTCTTTATGTCGGAAAACTCTTTGCATTTACATATATATTTTTTGCAAAGGTGGTCGATGTGACCTGCATTTTTAGTGAAAATAGGTGTGCATCCAAACTTTATATTCGATTCTTTTAGTATACTCTCGATATAATTGCACACAAAGCGGTGTTCCTCAATTTCTTTTTCAGTCCAATTGCTTGGCGGGTTGCTGAGTTTTGTTCCGGCAAGTGCCATGGTCATGAAATCTGTGCCTGTAGCGTTGACAAGGACTTCCGGAGTTGCTCCAATCCAGAATCCTGTTGCTTTTGTGTAGAAGAACGAAACAAATGCCGATGGATATTTGATGCATAATTTGGAAAACACCTCGACCCATTGTTCCGACGTCAATATGTTATCGATTATTTTAGTGTTGCTTATAACGGCTTTATGCATCTCACCCGATTTAATTCGGGCAATGGTTGAATTAATTAATTCAATGTATTCTTCTTTTGTTGTCGATGAATTATATGCGGTAATTATATCATTATTAATTATAACTTCAGCATTAATAAATTCATCGGCTGACAATGTGCCGTAAATAATGTGTGAAGGCGCATCTGTTGCAAACGGATGCGCCACAAATACTTCTCTGGCATCTGCGGTGTTGCCTTCAGCCCTAAATATAACATTGCCGGAGTTGGGTAGCCGGTAGGCATAGAAAGGATGTGCGCACTCCACAGCTTTCGCTATGGCCAGTTTAATGTAATCATCAATCATTTATTGCTACTTCTCCAATCAATTCAAAGGGCATGGCCTCTTGGATTTCTATATTATAGAATTGGCCGATTCCCAGCTTTTCCGTTTTCTTGATAAGGACCTCGGGGTCAACTTCTGGAGAATCGAATTGAGTACGACCTACATAATAATCTGGCTCTTCGCGGTCAACAATCACCTTTTGCACTGTACCAATTTTTGATTCATTTAATGATAATGCAATGCTTTCTTGAAGAGCCATCAGTTTCGACAATCGTTCTTGTTTGACTTCTTCAGGTATTGTGTCGTCGTAGTTCTTGGCAGCGTATGTGTCATCTTCTTCGCAGTATGCAAAGGCGCCCATGCGGTCGAACCTGACATCCTTAACGAATTGCAGCAGCTCATTGAATTCGTCGGTGCCTTCACCGGGGAATCCAACCATGAGTGTGGTACGTATGTGAATGCCTGGGACCTCTTCACGTAGTCTTTTGATGAATTGTAGTGTTTCCTCCTTATTTATATGGCGACGCATTGCACTGAGCACATTGTCGTTAACGTGTTGCAAAGCTACATCAATATATTTGCACACGTTGTCGTTGTTCCGAATGACCGGAAGAATGTCGTATGGGAATTGGGAAGGGTAGGCGTAATGCAGTCGAATCCATTCTACGCCCTCAATTTTGGCTATTGTGTCAATTAATTCCGCCAATTTCATTTCGCCATACAAATCGATGCCGTACGACGACAAGTCCTGGGCTATTACGTTGAATTCCTTTACTCCACGACCTACGAGCATCTTAACCTCTTCAATGATTTCGTCGATTGGGCGAGACTTGTAACGGCCTGTTATTATCGGTATAGCACAGAAAGCACAAAAGCGGTTGCAGCCTTCGGCAATCTTTATGTATGCGTGATGTTTTGGTGTCGTGATAATTCGGTCGTACGTTTTGGTGTTTGGCTCGGTTTTCTTCAACTCGTCAATAATGCTGTTCCAATCGAATTTGCCATAAAATTTGTCTACCTCAGGTATTTCGGTCTCTAATTCCTTGCGATACCGTTCCGAAAGGCATCCCATTACATATAATCGCTCTATACGATGCTTTTTCTTGGCTTTAACATACTCAAGAATAGTGTTTATCGACTCTTCTTTAGCATTGCCGATAAACCCGCATGTGTTAATTACAATTGTTGCACCACATACATTGTCCGAGTCGTGTGCTACCTCGAAGCCTAGGTCGCTGAATCGTTTAAGAAGTCGTTCAGAATCAATGAGATTTTTTGAACATCCTAAAGTGATAATATCAATTCTGTTTTTTCTCATATATACAATTAAGCGCGGAATGGTTGCCCACTACACGCGCTATTCAATTATATTCAGTTAACTATTTGCCGAACAATGATTTTACAAACTCTTTCTTGTGGAATACTTGAAGGTCTTCCATTCCTTCACCCAATCCGATATATTTAACCGGAATCTGGAATTGGTCACTTATGCCGATAACCACGCCCCCTTTGGCGGTGCCGTCGAGTTTAGTTATGGCGAGTTCATTTACTTCGGTGGCAGCTATGAATTGCTTGGCTTGTTCAAAGGCATTCTGCCCAGTAGAACCATCAAGAACCAGAAGAACCTCGTTGGGCGCAGTTGGAACAACCTTCTGCATCACTTTCTTGATTTTTGTGAGCTCATCCATCAAGCCTTTCTTGTTGTGAAGACGACCGGCGGTGTCAATAATTACCACATCGGCATTGTTGGCTTTCGCAGAGCTGATTGTGTCGTAAGCCACAGAAGCTGGGTCGCTACCCATTTTTTGCTTTATTACCGGGACCCCAACACGTTCGCCCCAGATGTCAAGCTGCTCAACCGCTGCAGCTCGGAATGTATCGGCTGCTCCGAGAACCACCTTGTTGCCAGCTTTTTTGTATTGATAGGCAAGTTTGCCAATTGTTGTTGTTTTGCCTACACCGTTAACCCCAACAACCATTATTACATAAGGTGTTTTGTCGGAAGCGACTTTAAAATCGTCGGAACATTCATTATTGCCTTCAATCAGCATGTCAGAAATCTCATCGCAGAGAAACTCGTTAAGTTCTGACGAGTTGATATATTTATCGCGAGCCACTCTTTTTTCAATTCTGTCGATGATTTTCAAAGTTGTTTCAACGCCAACATCTGATGTTATAAAGACTTCTTCGAGCTCGTCAAGAATGCTGTCGTCGATTTTCGATTTACCTGCAACGGCACGAGTTAGCTTTGATAGAAAACCCTCCTTGGTTTTTGTCAAACCCTTGTCGAGAGTCGACTTTTTATCTTGTGAGAAGAAATTAAAAATTCCCATATGAAAAATTTTTTCACAAAAATAGTACAAATTAAGGCATATTCAAAGTGCGGATAGCTAATTATTTGATTATTAATATTTCTGAAGGCCGGATAATTAGATATTAAAGCATGAATGATAATTAAATACAATAAAAATTAGGTAGAATGATAATATTTTATCGCAAAACGCTTGCATATTGATAACAATTTGCTAAATTTGCAGTGTTAATAATGACAACATGAAGAATTTATGTCTAATTTCTCTACACCTTATCATTCTATTGGCGATTATTCGACAGTAGGACGAAAGGTTTGTATGCCGACATAAATTGTTTTTAATTTATTTTTGCTTCAACCTTTCCTAAACAGAAAGGTTTTTTTAATGTTATGGATAATAGATTATTTATTTTCGACACTACATTGCGTGATGGTGAGCAAGTGCCAGGATGTCAGCTAAACACAGTTGAGAAGATTGAGGTGGCAAAGGCATTGGAAAGTCTCGGCGTCGACGTTATTGAGGCTGGGTTTCCCGTATCGAGTCCCGGGGATTTCAATTCGGTTGTAGAAATTTCAAAAGCAGTTACGTGGCCGACAATTTGTGCTCTGACACGTGCGGTTGAGAACGATATAAAAGTTGCTGCTGAAGCGCTTCAATATGCAAAACATAAACGCATTCACACCGGTATTGGGACAAGCGATTACCATATTAAATATAAGTTTAATTCCAATAGGGAAGAGATACTTGAGCGTGCCGTGGCATGTGTGGCTTATGCAAAGAAATACGTTGAAGATGTTCAATTCTATGCCGAAGATGCCGGCCGTACTGATAACGAATATCTTGCACGTGTGGTTCAAGCTGTAATTAAGGCCGGTGCAACGGTTGTAAACATACCCGACACCACCGGATATTGTTTGCCTGAAGAGTTTGGCAACAAGATTAAATATCTGTTTGAACATGTTGATGGAATACATAACGTAACCATAGCAACACATTGCCATAACGATTTAGGTATGGCTACTGCCAACACAATTTCCGGCATTCTTAATGGTGCACGACAGGCCGAGGTTACAATCAACGGCATTGGTGAACGTGCAGGCAATACAGCACTTGAGGAAGTTGCAATGATATTCAAAAGCCATAGGGATTTAGACATAGTTACAAACATCAATACCCAGAAAATCACAGGAATAAGCAAAATGGTTTCAAGCCTTATGAATATGCCTGTGCAGCCAAACAAGGCAATCGTTGGCCGAAATGCATTTGCCCATTCGTCGGGTATTCATCAGGATGGTGTACTCAAGAATCGTGAAAGCTATGAAATAATCGACCCGAAAGATGTCGGTGTTGATGAAAACTCAATTGTTCTCACAGCTCGCAGTGGCCGTGCCGCATTAAAGCACCGCCTGCACGTCCTCGGCATTGAGGTGCCGGACGGCATAGACGTTCCCAACGAAGT
>JBJEKE010000040.1:0-22782 GCA_051878475.1 Muribaculaceae bacterium
TGGCAGCTCTTTTGGCGCAAAATGAGGTGGATTGACTATTTTTTGTTAATTTTGTTGCTTGAAATAGAGTGGCCGTGCCTGAAGAGGTTTCGAGAGCCGCTGAAACTTTGTTATTCATTATGGATGAACTTATACAAACTCTGAAACTGCAGATTATCGAGGCATTGAACCTCGAGGAAATGACCCCCGATGATATTGATGCTTCGGCACCGCTGTTTGGTGAAGGCTTGGGTCTCGATTCGATAGATGCACTGGAACTTATAGTGCTGCTTGAGAAACATTATGGCATCCGTTTGGCGAATCCGTCGGAGGGGAAGGCAATATTCTCGAGTGTGGCTTCGATAGCCGATTATGTGAGCAAAAACCGGAAGAAATAGCTGCTGATGGGCTTAGCGATTACCGGCATAGGTGTTATATCGGCGATAGGCAATGGTGCCGATGCCATTCTGGCGAGTCTTCGTCGGAAGCGAAGCGGCATTGGCGAGGTACGTCATTTGCCAACCAGTCATCGCGAACTCCCAGTAGGCGAGGTTGATGCCTCTGACGATGAGTTGAAACATATGCTTGGCATTGCTGAAGACACGGATGTGAGCAGGACGGTTCTGCTGGGTGCTACTGCGCTTCGCGAGGCAATAGCCGATGCCGGCATTGACACGGCACAACGGCACCGGATGGTGCTTGTGTCGGGCACAACGGTAGGCGGCATGGATGTCACTGAGCGCTACTTTGGCCAGCTGGCCGAGAACGACGAGCATCTGCAGACTGTGATGTGCCGCGATTGCGGCAGCAGTACCGAAGCGACAGCACGCTATGGTGGGATTGACGGAGTGCGGTGTACTACGGTATCTACAGCATGCTCGTCGGCGCTTAACGCCATTGCGGTGGGAGCAGAACTGCTTAGCCGCGGAGAGGCCGATGTGGTGATAGCCGGTGGTAGCGAGGCATTGTCGCGCTTCCACCTCAATGGCTTCAATTCGCTTATGATACTATCCCATGAGTGGTGCAGGCCCTTCGATGCCACTCGCCGTGGTCTCAATCTGGGTGAAGGAGCAGCCTATGTGGTGATGCAGCGCAGCGATGATGTAACCGGCCGGGTATATGGCTATGTAACCGGCTACGGCAATGCCTGCGACGCTTACCACCAGACAGCCTCGAGCCCCGATGGAGAAGGAGCCTACCGAGCCATGAGCGAAGCCCTCGCTATGGGTGGCGTGAAACCGGAGGATATCGACTATGTAAATGCCCACGGTACAGCCACCGAGAACAACGATTCGAGCGAGAGTGCCGCACTGATCCGTCTGTTTGGTGAGGCACTACCGCAGGTGTCGAGCACCAAGGGCTATACCGGCCACACCACTTCGGCATCAGGCGCCATTGAGGTGGTAATAAGCCTCCTGGCCATGCAGCATGGCTTTGTGCCTGCCAATGTTGGTTTCGATGCAGCCGACACGGCATGTATAGAGCCGTCGATGGGCATCGAAGGAGTGAGCCTGAGGCAAGTGCTTTGCAACTCGTTTGGCTTCGGTGGCAACGATTCGTCGCTGTTGCTCAGCCTTGAAGAATCGCAGCATCCATGGCCTTCATACACCCGGGATGCCGTGGTGGCAGCCGATGTGGTGATTGACAGTTCCGAGAGTCTTGCTGAACTTAGACAGTACATTCCTGTGCTCGAGACCCGCCGCATGGGTAAACTTCTGAAAGCCGCCACGCTGTCGTCGCTGAAAGCGCTCTGCAAGGCCGGCATCGATACTCCCGATGCAGTGATAGCCGCCACACGGTGGGGCATGCTCGAAACCAGTGAACGTTTTCTTTCCGACATGTGCCAAGGCGGAGAGACGATGCTCAAGCCCAGCCTGTTTATGCAAAGTACTCACAATACCATAGCCAGCGCCATAGCCATCCGTACTCGTTGCCATGGCTACAACATCACCTATTCGCACGGCAGTGCCTCGCTCGACTGGGCCCTTGACGATGCCCGACGGCTGATAGCACAAGGCAAAGCCCGCAGTGTGCTTGTAGGACTTCACGATGAGAGTACACCGATGTTTTCCGACATTTGTCGGCGTCTTGGTTGCCACGTACCTCACGAAGTATACTCGCGCAGCATATTATTGACCACCGATTAAACCAAGAAGCATGTTTCGACTCCTATTATTAGCCATATCGCAGAGTGTTATGCTGGCCGCGGGGCAGGTGCTGCTGAAATTTGCCCTTCAACGTATGGAACCGTTCGCCATGACCGCCCGATTCTGGCAATCGGTGCTGCTTAACTGGCAGTTTGCAGCCAGCGGTATGATGTTTGGCGGCGCAAGCCTAATGTGGATGTATATAGTTAAGCATTACCCCTTGAGCATGGCCTATCCGATGGTGTCGCTTAGCTATGTGCTTGGGATGATAGCTTCGATAGTGTTTTTTCATGAGACAGTCGATACCACCAAGTGGATAGGCGTAGCGCTTATAGTGCTGGGGTGTTGTCTGATAGCAAAATAGAATTATTATGATAAGGATTAACCGGATAGCAATCATGCTGACAGCGGTGCTGATGCCACTGCTGGCCATGGCCGACGTTACAGCCGACGCCCTTGCAGAGATATCGGCTGCCTCCAAGCAGATGCAATCGTTTGAGTGCAACTTTGTGCAGACCAAGACGTTGAAACTTCTTGGCGACAAGATGATATCGAAAGGACGGCTCAGCTATCGCCAGCCCGACAAGTTGCGGTGGGAGTATACGTCGCCTTACAGCTATACTTTCATAATCAATGGAGGTAAAGTGCAGATAAACAAAGGTGGGCGCAACGACGTTATCGATGCCGACAAGAACAAGGTGTTCAAGGAGGTGGCCCGTATAATGCTCAACAGTGTGGTGGGCAAAAGTCTTACCGACAGCCATGAGTTTGCCGCCACGGTTCAGTCGACTGCCGACATCCATGTGGTGACTCTTCTGCCGCAGAAAAAGGACATGAAGCACATGTTCAGCAAGATAGTGCTCCGCTACGATCGCCGCCAGAAGATGGTGGTGGGCGTGGAGATGCACGAGCGCAAGGGCGATAGCACAGTGATAGAGATGACCAACGTGGTTAAGGACAAAACAATCGCCGATTCAGTGTTTACAGTGAAATGAACCTACGTATAGCCGTCATATTGATTGCCATAGCCGCAACCGCCACACTCTCGGCACAATCGCTGTTGCCCGACACCGCAGGATGCCGTGCGCGATATACGGTGAGCATCGATTTCGGTAAATCGTACATGAGTGGAATATGCGCCATGCTCCGCACCGACGATGCCTTGGTGGCAAGTGTGGTGAATGAGTTCGGTGTGTCGCTGCTCGACTTCATTTACACCCACAAGAACAACAAGGTGAAACTTGGCGAGCTTACCCCCAAACTAAACAAGTGGTATATCCGCCGGACCCTCCGCTCCGACCTGCGCCATCTGCTCGACGGCCTCAGTCAAGGCGATACCGTGTACGAGAACACCCGTCGCCACATCCGATATTCGTTCGTTCCAATAACAGTAACCGATACCATAAGCCATGCAGCTACTGAATAACTTGTTTCGCATTACCTACAGCGAGCGACTCGACGCTTCTGCGGCACGCTGCAGCATTGAGCTGTGCCCTGACAGTCCTATCTATAGGGCCCATTTCCCGGGAATGCCCGTCACCCCAGGAGTGTGCATCGTGCAGATGGCAGTTGAGCTGCTTGCACACGCCACCGGTCATCGGCTTCAGCTTCAAGCAATCAAGAATGCCAAGTTCATAGCCGTGATGAGTCCCAACGATACCATAGCCATCGACTGTAGGATCACTGTAGCCTCGTCTACCGACACCACAATAACAGCTCAAGCCGTAATGGCCAATGGAGGCACCACATATGCAAAACTATCGTTTACATGCCTGAAAGTGTAAGCCACATATCGCTGATTGAGCGCATGCATCGCCGAGGCATCTGTGCTGTGATACCTACATTCAACAATGCAGGCACTATAGCCGATGTGGTACGCCGTACACTCAACGAATGTGCCGACGTGTATGTGGTTAACGATGGCTCCACCGACGAAACGTCGACGATACTCGCCTCGATTGAAGGCATCACAGTGGTGACCTTACCCCGTAACTCAGGCAAGGGGGCAGCCCTGAAAGCCGGCTTTCGTCGCGCTATGGCCGACGGATTTGCCTATGCCATCACACTCGATGCCGACGGCCAGCATTTTCCCGAGGACATTTCCACGGTGGTTCAAGCTTCGATAGACAATCCACGCGCCATCATAATTGGTGAACGCCGAAACCTCGATGCCATGGAGCGTTCGGCCGGCAGCAAATTTGCCAATTCGTTCAGCAACTTCTGGTTTGCCGTGCAAACCGGCACCCGGCTTCGCGACACCCAAACAGGATTCCGCCTTTATCCACTCCATAAGCTCGTGGGCTTGGGTCTACTAACTTCGCGTTATGAGGCCGAACTCGAACTGCTGGTGCTCGCTTCGTGGAACGGCGTGAGGATAGTGCCTGTGCCAGTAAATGTGTACTATCCTCCGGCCGAGGAGCGTGTGTCGCACTTCCGCCCGGCTCTCGACTTTACCCGCATTTCAGTGCTCAACACAATACTGTGCTTTGCGGCACTGCTTGTGGCACTTCCTTGCCGTATCGTGAGAGTGCTACTCATAGCATTGCGAACTCTTTATTCGTTGCTTTTCTATCTGGTGAACTCATTGTTGGTGCTCACTCCAATGGCAGCCACCATGAAACTTATCGGCCGCAGCCCCGACAAGATAGCCGAGACATTGCGCCGTATGCTATGCTTCTTTGCCCGTATAATAGTGCAGTGGCACGGCTATCCCGGAGTGAAAACCGCCATAGAGAACGTTGGTGGCCACGATTTCAGCCGTCCAGCAGTGATTGTGAGCAACCATCAGTCGCACTTCGACCTGATGGCCATGCTTGCGCTCACCCCAAACCTCATAGTGCTCACCAACGACTGGGTGTGGCGCAGTCCATTCTACGGCTATGTAATCCGTCATGCTGAATATTTCCCGGTATCGGCTGGAATCGACACTCTGTTGCCTCGGTTGCGCGAGCTTGTAGCCAAGGGGTACAGCATAGCCGTGTATCCTGAAGGTACCCGCTCGAGCGACGGCACAATCGGCCGTTTCCATTCCGGCGCATTCTACATTGCTGAGCAACTTGGTGTGCCGATAGTGCCAGCCGTGATGTATGGAGCCAACCATGTGCTACCCAAAGGACAATGCTATATGAGAAAGGGTATGATGCGCTTCATTATTGATGCTGCTGTGGTTTCGACGCAAGAAACGCCGCTGAAAACGGCATCGTGGATGCGACGATACTTCATCAGCCGCCTGGCCGACATTGCCGACCGCTACGACCGCTATCAGTAATAGAAAGAAATTGATTATGCCGACCATAGAAAGTGCAGTGATAATAGGAGGAGGCCTTGGAGGCCTGGTATGTGGAGCCCTTCTGGCGAAGGAGGGCATCAAGGTTACCATTGTCGAGAAGAATTCTGTGGCAGGTGGCGGATTGATGTCGTTCAGCCGTTTCGGCCGTGTGTTCGACACCGGAATGCACGTTGTAGGAGGACTGAACTGCGGTTGGAATATGCATCGCCTGTTCAGTTATCTGGGTGTTATCGACAGCTTCGGAGTTCAGCCAATGCCATTGGACTGTACCGACAGTATCTACGTGGCCGAGGATGCCTCCACTTACAACATAGCCGCTTCGCCCGAGGGCTTCATCAACTCGTTGTCGCAGTATTTTCCGCATCAGCGAGCCAATCTGGAGAGCTACGTTGACGCCATTGGGCGCATAGCATCGCAGATGCCATTCTTCTTTCTCCGTTCGGTCAGCGAGCAGCCCGGCGAATACTGCGACGATTTCAATATGCCGGCGGAGTGCTTTATTGCCAAGTATATTACCGACCGAAAGCTTCGGGCAGTGCTGTCGTACATCAATATGTTCTATGCCGGACGTGCCAGCTGCACCCCGGCCTATCAGCATGCCATAATATCGACCATCTATCTTGGTGGACAAGCCCGGTTTGTTGACGGCAGCCACCATTTGGCGCAAGCATTGTCAGACGTGGCGACCTCTAACGGCGGCGCAGTGGTTACTGGCCAAAGTGTGGAGCGGATAATCACCGGCGATGGCCGCATCACAGCAGTCGAGACAGCAGACGGCTCACGCTATGAGGCCGACTGCTTCGTTTCCGACATTGCCCCCGATGCGTTGTTGGGGATGCTCGACAATCCACGCATGCTGCCAAAGGCTTACCGCAAGCGAGTGGGTGCGCTGAAGCATTCCGGTTCGGCTTTCACGCTCAACATTGCCTTGCGAAAGTCATCGTTCGCCTATTTGCCTTACACAGGCTATTTTATGGAGCGATATGGCGATGTGTGGAATCATGGCCACGCTGACAACTGGCCTTCTGGGTTTCTTTACATGACACCTCCGGTTGAGAATCAGGGGCAGTGGGCCGACAAGATGATAGTAACCGTGCCGATGGAATGGAGCATGGTGGAAAAGTGGGAAGGGACGACAGTAGGGCACCGCGGGGATGACTACCGGCAGTGGAAACGGCAATGTGCCGATGCTGTGCTCGACCGCCTCGAAACCGTTTTCCCGGGATTCGGCAATTCCGTTGAGGCCATTGATACAGCTTCGCCATTGACCATTCGCGACTATCTGGGCTACACCCATGGCTCGATGACAGGGTTCATGAAGGATTGCAATAGCCCGTTTATGTCGATGATGTCGACTCGCACAAAGGTGCCGAACCTATTTCTGACAGGCCAGAACATATATCTTCACGGATTCTGTGGAGTGTCGCTTACAGCAATTCGCACCTGTGAGGCAATTTTGGGAATGGATACGATAATCAACAAACTAAACCGCTATGAATAGGATTGCTGTAGTGATATTGCTGATAATCAGTGTATTGACTACAATCAATGCGTCGGATGGCCTTATCCATATCTGGGACGGGACAGGAGCCGGGTCGCACAATGTTACTCTCGAGGCATTTCCGGTGGCTGGTGGCAGAGCCAAGGCAGCGGTGATAGTGTGTCCCGGCGGGAGCTACAGCTGGCTCGACTACGACACTGAGGGGACTGCCGTGGCACGATGGCTCAATGCCAATGACATTGCAGCCTTTGTGCTACGATACCGGGTGCAAGGGGTGTTCCAGTTCATCACCCACTCTCGAGCAATCTTTGGCGGCCACAAGCACCCAAATCAGATTCAGGATGCCCAGATGGCGCTTCTGTGGGTGCGCAGCCATGCCTCCGACTATGCCATCAGAGCTGACCGCATTGGCATCATGGGATTCTCGGCCGGCGGTCATCTGGCCATGATGGCGGCCGAGATGTGGCACACCGATTTTCTTGCGCCGTTGGGTATTGACCTTGCCGGATTGTCGTTGCGGCCCGATTTTGCTGTTCCGGTGTATCCGGTGGTAAGCATGGCCGACGAGTGCAGCCACCGCCGTTCGCGACGTGCATTGCTGGGCGAAGGCGGTCAGCGTAACCACGAGCTTCGCGACTCGCTCTCGCTCGAACGTCACGTCAAGGGTGATTGTCCACCGGTGTTTCTGGTGAACTGTGCCGACGACCCTGTGGTTAAGTGCCGCAACTCAGAGTTGCTCGACTCGGCTCTCACGGCTCACGGTGTTGTTCACCGCTATATACAATATTCCACCGGAGGCCATGGCTTTGGCGCTTCCGATGCCAAGGGCACAGCAGAGTGCCGGCAGTGGAAACGTGAATTTATCGATTGGATTGCTTCACTTTTTAACGATTGACGGCAATGATAGTTAGAGCATACGATTATTTCAGGAATCACCCTGTGGTGCGGTGTCTGGCGTTGCTGGCCATTACAGCGCTGCTGGTGGTTTCGCTCACACGCATAACTTACAAGGAGGATATCTCCGACTTTCTTCCTATCGGCAGCGACGACCATCGCGCCTTGTCGATCTATCAGCAGATTTCGGGAGCCGACCGCATAGTGGTGCTGTTCGACAATCCTGGCGATGCCGACCTCACTGTGAGCGCCATCGAGGCGTTTGCTGCCAGCCTTGAACGTCGCGACACTCTTGGGATGGCGTCGGATGTGATGATGAACTTCGATGTTGAGAGCGTGGCCGATGTGGCTTCGTTTGTATACAGCAACATACCTTATTTTCTTTCTGATGCCGACTACAGGCGCATCGACAGTCTGCTCGCCATACCCGGTTACACTGCACAGCAGCTGGCCCGCAATAAGGAGTCGCTGATGTTTCCGTCGTCGGGGTTGCTCACCGACTTTATCTCGTCGGATCCGCTCAATCTGTTCACACCGGCGGCTATGCGGCTGATGCAACGTCAGCACCAGTCGAAGTTCGAGATGTATGATGGCTATGTGTTCACCCCCGACATGGCAAAGGCCGTAGTGCTGGTGCGCTCGCCCTATGGCAACAGCGAAACCGAGCATAATTCGCGTCTAATGGAACTGCTTGACGATGCCCTTGCCGAGATGCATGCCGATTATCCACAGGTTACTGCTCATCTTACCGGCGGACCGGCCATTGCTGTGGGCAATGCCTCGCGTATTCGCCACGACAGCATTCTGTCGGTGTCGATATCGGCATTTCTGATATTGTTGCTGCTGCTGTATTCGATCCGTTCGGGGCGTAACATTCTGCTGGTGGCGCTTTCCATAGCGTGGGGCTGGCTGTTTGCAGTGGGAGCCATTGCCATAATCAACAGCAGTGTGTCGATTATCGTCATCGGCATATCAAGTGTCATCATAGGCATTGCTGTGAACTATCCGTTGCACTTGGTTGACCACATCAGGTATCAGAACAACGTAAGGCAGGCTCTGAAGGACATTGTGGTGCCGTTGGTGGTGGGAAACATCACAACGGTGGGGGCATTTCTGGCGCTTGTACCGCTTGAATCGGTGGCTTTGCGCGACCTTGGCCTCTTTGCGTCGTTTCTGTTGGTGGGCACCATTCTGTTCGTGATGCTTTTCCTGCCCCATATAGTGGAGGTGGGCACGAAACGTCGGTTTCGCAACCATTTTCTTGAGTCGATTGCCGAAATCAAACTCTACACCAAGGGATGGGTGGTTGCGGCTATTGCCATAGCCACTTTGGTGCTGGGATGGTTCAGTTTCGACACCAAGTTTGACTCGAACATTGCCAATATCAATTATATGACCGACGAGCAGCGCAACGATATGCGTTACATGCAGCAATTGCTTGCTGCCGACACCACATTGAGCAAGTCCACGGTGTATGTGGTGTCGGAGGGGCGTGACTTTGACGAGGCTCTTAACAGTGAGCGCATCAGTGCCGATTCGCTGGCTATGCTGGCTCGCCGCGACCGATCTGTGACGGTTGAAACGGCGGCTCCGTTTGTCACTTCGCGGACTGGTCAGGCTTTCAGGCTTCGCAACTGGCATCGCTTTGTCGAGCAGTACGACTCGCTTTTCAGCAGAGTGCTTCCGCTCGAAGCTGCCAAGGCAGGTTTCAGCGCCGATGCCTTCGCCGATTTTGATTCGATTCTCGCGGGTGACTACCAGCCGCGCAAGTTCGACCATTTCGCGCCTCTGACAACTTCGGTGTTGGCTTCGCACTTTTGCAGCAACGCCGATTCGTCGAAGGTGTATGTGGTTGACCGTGTTGAGGTTGACCCGGCAGATGTGAAGTGCATCGAGCAGATGTATCCCGGCAGTTTCGATGTGGTTAGCATGAATTCGGCCATTGCCGACCGCCTCTCCGACCAGTTCAACTACATTGGCTGGGCGTGCTCGATAATAGTGTTCGTGTTTCTGTGGTTCTCGTTTGGGCGTATCGAGCTTGCCATACTGTCGTTTATTCCGATGGCGGTGAGCTGGATATGGATTCTGGGCATCATGGCGGTAATGGACATTAAGTTTAACATCGTGAACATTATCCTTGCCACCTTTATCTTCGGCCAGGGCGATGACTACACCATCTTCATGACCGAGGGATGCCAGTATGAGTATGCGCGTCGGCGTCCGATGCTTGCTTCGTACAAGAACAGCATCATTCTGTCGGCTCTGATCATGCTGGTGGGCATTGGTACGTTGATATTTGCCAAGCATCCGGCGCTTCATTCGCTGGCACAGGTTACTATCGTGGGGATGTTGTGTGTGGTGCTGATGGCTTATGTGGTGCCTCCGCTCATCTTCCGGTGGATGGTAGCCCAGCGGGGTCGGTATAGGAAGCGTCCGCTCACACTGGGGTCGCTGGTGCGCACGTGGTATTGTGCTGTGGTGTGGCTGATGGCGTTGATGGCGGGTTATGTGCTGGGGTTTGTGATGTTTGTGGTGTTGAAGCCCACCGATGGGCGTAAAGCGGTGTTTCACAGGGTGGTCACTGCGGTGCATCGCTGGTGTATCCGCATAATGCCCGGTGTGAGGTTTGATTTCCGTAATGCTCATGGCATAAGTTTCGATCGGCCGTGTGTGGTGGCTTGCAACCATCAGTCGATGCTCGACCCAATGTGTCTGATGGCGCTGAGCAGCAAGATTGTGATTGTTGCCAACCGTCGCTCGAGCATGAATCCGGTTATCCGCATCATGTTCCGCTGGCTCGATTTCTATACTATCCGCGACAATGAGTTTGAGTCTGATTTGCCGTTGTTTGCCTCGCTGGTGAGCCGTGGCTACAGCATAGCGGTGTTCCCGGAGGGTGAGCGTAACCCGAACTCCAACATTCTGCGTTTCCACAAGGGTGTGTTCTTCCTTGCCGAGCGGCTTGGGCTCGACATTGTCACGGTTTATCTTCATGGTCTTAACGATGTGATGCCGATACGCAGCTTTGCATCGAATGCGGGCCGTGTGACGGTGGTTGTGGGCGAGCGAATTGCCCATGACAGCCCGTTGGTGGGCGTTGACTATTCCGAGACCACGCGCCGTGTGCACCGGCACTTTGTCGATGAGTATGCCGTGCTGAAGCGAAGCATCGAGACTTCGCACTATCATAGTGCGCTGGTGCTCAGCCGATATCTTTACAAGGGGGCCGAGGTGTTCCATAGTGTGCGCCGGAATATGAGGCGCAACAACGATTTTGCAGCTGTTGTCGACCATTTGCCGGCTTATGCTACGCATGTGGTGGTGTCGGATTCGGGGCATGGCGAGGCGTCGCTGCTGCTGGCGCTTGTCAACCCTTTGGTTGAGGTTACTTCGGTAATTGCCGATTCCGACCGCCGTGCTGTGGCCCGATACAGTGCGGCAGGGCTTGTGCACAACTTGAATTTCGTGGAGCGCCTGCCCAAGAAGCAGCTCGAAAGCATTTATTTATCATTATAGCCGATGATTATGAAACGTAAACTGATTATTGCCTGTGTGGCCTGTGTTGCGCTGATGCCGCTGTCCGGTACCGGTGCTGCAGAGCGTGAGGTGCATCTGTCGGTGAGTGCCGATGGCTGTGCCACCATCAGTGTCGATGCTCCAGCCGAAGCCGACGTGGAGGTTGAGGGGAGCTTTGCTCCGCTGAAACGTGTTGCCGAAACCAAGGTGGCTCCGATTATACGTCGCGAGGAGATGCCGATGAAGTGTGCCGATGGCGTGTGGACCTATACCACTCCACGGCTCGATTCGGAGCTCTACACTTTCCGCATCCGTGTGGGCGACGATTTCGTTGTCGACACGTTGGTGTCGCCGCTGATGCGTGATGTTGACAGCTATTATAACTATTTCATAGTCGATGGCTTCCCAGGCTCGTATTATGCCGATGCCGGTGGTGTGGAGGCTCGCGGACACATCGAAAAGGTGTGGTATCCGTCGGCCATCGAGGGGATGAAGCAGCGCCGCATGACGGTGTACACTCCGGCGGGATACTCGCCTGAGAAGCGTTATCCGGTGCTCTATCTGCTTCACGGCTCGGGTGGCGACGAGAATGCTTGGACCGACTGTGGCCGCGCTGCCCAGATTCTCGATAATCTGATTGCCGAGGGGAAGGCGGTGCCGATGATTGTGGTTATGCCTAATGGCAACTCTGAGCTCGATGCTGCGCCGGGCGAAAGCCCTTACATGCAGCGGCAGCCTTCGGCCAACAATGTAAAGTCGATGCTCGGTGTCATTGAGAGTGCTTTTGCCGACGAGGTGGTGGCTTATGTTGATGCCCACTATTCCACCGTTGCCACTAAGCAGGGACGTGCCATTGCCGGATTGTCGCTCGGTGGGTTGCAAACCATCTTTATCGCTGCCAACAACCCCGATATGTTCAACTATGTGGGGCTGTTTTCGGCTCAGACCACCAACATGCTCGACGATACCAGCATAGGCAACCTGAAGTCGCTGTCGGGCGGTGCCAGCAAGCTGCTGAAGAACATCCCGTTTGCGTCCGATTCAAAGCTGTCGAAGAAGCTGCAGCGCATCGACGAGCGGATGACGAAGGTGGAGGTGTATAAGAATCTCGACGAGAAGCTTGCTTGCCAGTTTGCCTCGGCTCCGGCGCTTTACTATATTGCTGTGGGCTGTGACGATTTCACTCTGAAGCTGAACGACGATTTCCGTAAGCGTCTCGATGCGGCTGGCTACAAGTATCACTACAATTCAACCTCCGGTGGGCATTCGTGGGAAAACTGGCGTCGGTATCTGCTCGATTTCGCTCCAAGACTATTCAAGTAATGTGTAATATAAACTGTTATGCGTCAACGTATTAAACAACTTCTTGAGGAGGCCATCCCTTATGTGGATTTTGATGGCGATTTCCTCTTTGCCGAGATGGATTCGCTCGGCGTCACCACTGTGCTGATGATTCTTTCGGAGGAATTCGGCATTGAGCTGTCGGCTGCCGATGCCACTCCGCGTAATCTCAAGTCGCTCGACAGCATTGTGGCCTTGGTGGAAGCCAAACAGGCGGAAAATGAGTGACAACCCATGACTCTCGAAGATTTTCTCCGGCGGCATGCTGACATCAATGCCGACAAGCCGGCTGTGGTGTGCCCCGAGGGGGGGTTCACCTATTCGCAGCTCTATCGCCTTGCCGATGGCTATGCTGCGGCTATGCGTAGCGATGGCGTAGTGCCTCACAGTGCTGTGGTGGTGCGTGCTGTGCCTTCGGCTCGCTTTCTGGCCCGGTATTTTGCGGTGCACATGCTCGATGCAGTGTGTGTGCCGATGGCTGCCGATGCCTCTGATGCCGATATCGAGGCCATGAACCGCCGTCTGGCCGATATCCGATTCCCCGACGATGCTGCCGACTTGCTCTTCACCTCGGGCACCACCGGCAATGCCAAGGGGGTGGTGGTGTCGAAGCGTGCCATCACGGCAAATGCCGAGAATCTCATAGGTTCGCAGGGATTCGGTGCCCACACGCAGTTTATTGTCAATGGTCCGCTCAACCACATCGGTAGCCTCTCGAAGGTGTATCCGGTGATTTCGCTTGGCGCTACGCTCCGAATTATCGACGGAATGAAGGACATCAACGCCTTTTTCCGTGCTCTCGACGATGCCGGCTGCCATGTGGCTACGTTTCTTGTGCCGGCTGCCATCCACATGCTGCTCACTCTCGCATCCGAGCGCCTTGCTGCCTGTAACGGCAAAATAGATTTCATCGAAACCGGCTCGGCTCCAATTTCGCGCCCCGATATGCTGGCTCTGTGTCGGGCTCTCCCTTCGGCGCGGCTGTTCAACACCTACGCTTCTACCGAAACCGGAATCATCTCCACATATAACTTCAACGACGGCCACACAACTGCCGGATGTCTGGGCAAGCTGATGCTTAACGCCAAGTTGCGCATCAATGCCGATGGATGCGTGGAATGTGGCGGCGCCTCGCTGCTGCTGGGATATGTCGACGGCTCACAACTCATCACCGATGTACTGACCTCGGATGGCTGGTTCACTACCCGCGACCGTGGCTCTGTCGATTCGCAACAGCGCTTCCATCTGGGCGGACGAGCCGACGACATCATCAACGTCGGCGGTTTCAATGTCGACCCGCTCGAAGTGGAAAGTGTGGCCATGACTTTCCCCGACATTTCTGAATGTATCTGTGTGCCGTACCAACATCCTGTTGTGGGCAATGCTCTGAAACTCATCGTGGTGATGCGCGAGGGGGCTTCGCTCGACCAGCGTGCCCTTGCCCGATTCATCGCCTCGAAAATCGAGCGCCACAAGGTGCCCATGCGCTACGAACTGGCATCGCAGCTGCTCCGCACATTCAATGGCAAACTCAACCGCAAAGCATACAGAAAATGAACCACAGCAATTATTACTCCTTCGAGGTGTGCGCCAACAGTGTGGCAAGCTGCATTGCCGCCCAGAAAGGCGGTGCCAACCGCGTGGAACTATGTGCTGCTATCCCCGAAGGCGGGACTACCCCGTCGGCCGGCGCGATTGCTTGTGCTCGCGAAGCCATCAGCATCGACCTGAACGTGATTATTCGCCCACGTGGAGGCGATTTCCTCTATTCTGACCTCGAACTGCGCACAATGGAGCGCGATATTGCAATAGCACGGCATCTCGGCGCCGACGGTATTGTTGTGGGGTGTCTCAATGCCGATGCCGACATCGATATCGCAGCTACCAAACGCCTGATTGATGCTGCCGATGGCCTGCCGGTGACCTTCCACCGCGCTTTCGACCGCTGCCGCGACCCTTTCACTGCTCTTTCTCAGCTAATCGATCTCGGTGTGGCCCGAATCCTCACTTCCGGACAGCAACCAACTGCGCCCCAAGGCGCTAAGCTCATTGACAGCCTTGTGAAGCGTGCCTGCGGAAACATTGCCATCATGGCCGGCTGCGGTGTGAATGAAACCAACATTGCTGCTCTTGCCCGAGCCACGAATGCCCGTGAATTCCACTTCTCGGCCCGAGAGCCTCTGAAAAGCCGCATGAAATGGCTCTACGACGCTTCTGTGGCCATGGGTACGCCCGGAGTCGATGAGTCAATCGTTATGCAAACCTCATCAGAACGAGTGGCAGCCACCATAGAAGCCCTGATGCTGGCCACAGAGCATCGTTGATGCCCGACCTCTGACCAGTGCGATGTTCCATTTTGTTCCACTGTTCCATAGGTGGAACAAGGATGGGCGCTGAGGGAGGCATTACGGGTCATTGTAAGGGGCTAAGTGTAGGTCACCGCTGGTAAAGCCGCATTGCGCTGAGGCGCATGCGGAGACGTCTGAAGGACGTGAAACGGCCCGGCCTTGGTCGGGCTGTAGATAGCCATGGATGAAATCCATGGTACGTGGGTGCATTCTCACCGAAAGCTTCTGAAGGAAGCGAAGCGGCCCGCCTTGTGCGGGCTGCACTGTCCGTGGATGCAATCCGCGGCGGTAACCCTCGGCGGTGAGTGGTCGCTCCGTCGGAGCGATGCCGACTTACGCGGCAGCCGCCACCCATTCGGGTGACGGGAAGCCTCCTGCGGAGAGAGCGGAAGGGCCATTCGGCCCGATGCGTCAACCGTGGGTAAGATGGCTGCTGAGCCATCTCACCCACGGCTATCTACAACACGCTGAAAGCGTGTCGTTTCGCATCCTTCAGATGCCATTGCCAAGTGATGTGGGCGATAAAAGTGTCGTTGTTCCACCTGTTCCACCCCTGGAACAGTGGAACAAAATGGAACATCGGCTTCGCCGCATACAATTGCCATCAACTCCAACCAAAGGGCGTAGTCAGGAAACAGCCAGTCATGACAGGCTGCACGAAAAAAGAGGGGCAGCCGATTTGGCCGCCCCGGGGTTGGTATTTTTTGAGTAGTTTGGTTAGAATGCCGGTTTATTTCTTGATGTTAGGCATTTCCAGGCCGTAGCCTTTCTTACGGTCGAGCACCTTCAGGTAAATGGCAATCAGGAATGCCAGCACTCCGAAGAAAGCGAATACCACCAGCGGAATGGTGTAGTCGTAGGGGATGAATTCGGCACCGGCCTGCTTGGCGGCAATCACAGCGGGATTGTCGGCGTTGGTCGATGTGAGCAGGTTGCCAATAAGCTTAGGCACGAAGCAGAGTCCGATGTTCTGCACCCAGAAGATCAGGCAGTAAGCGCTTCCAAGCACCTTCTCGTCGATAATCTTCGGCACGCTGGGCCATAGTGCGGCAGGCACCAAAGCAAACGAGATGCCGAGGAGCACGATGGTGGAGTAGGCCAGCAGCGGGCTGTTGGTTTGAGGCAGCACGAAAGCGAAAATCAGGTGGCAGCAGATGAGCAGCAGCGCACCTCCGATGAGCATGGTGGCACCTTTGCCTCGGCGGTCGAGGAAGTTGCCCAGGAATGGTGTGATGACTGCAGCGCCGATTGGGAACCAGCGGAAGATGTTCGATGCGGCTTCGGCGGTGATGCCTTCAAGGTTGCACTGCAGCATGTTGGCCCCGTAGCGCTGGAAGGGGAAGATTGCCGAGTAGTAGAGCACGCACAGCAAGGCTACTATCCAGAACACTTGCGAGGATAGGATTGTGCCGAGGTCGCTCACCTTGAACGGTTCTTCCTTCTCTTCGGCCTCGCCGGTCTGCGAGTCGAGCTTGCGGTCCATGAATGTGAACACGGTGAATGTGATAAGGCCTATAAGCAGCAGCACGGTGCAGAATGCCACAGGTGCCACCACCGAGCCCATCTTGTCGGCAATGATTGGCGATATGGAGAAAATGGCGAACACGCCCACACGGGCAATTGCCATCTCGAGGCCCATGGCAAGGGCCATTTCCTTGCCCTTGAACCATTTGGCAATGGCTTTCGACACTGTGGTGCCTGCCATTTCGCAGCCGCAGCCGAATATCATGAAGCCGAGCGATGCCATCTTGGCGCTGGCGGGCATGCTCACCCACCATGTGTTGAGCCACTCGGCGAAGGCTGTGGCCTGGAACCAGTCGGTGATGCCTATATACTTAATCACTGCTCCGGCAAACATCATGCCGGCCGAGAGCTCGCCGGTGAAGCGCACTCCCATCTTGTCGAGGATCACTCCGGCAATGATGAGGAATCCGCACACGTTAAGAATATACTCCGATGCGGCGTATGTGCCGAAAATGTCGGGGGTCCATCCGCGCTGGCTCTCCATCAGAGCCTGGATGGGCGACATCACGTCGACAAACATATAGCCGAAAAACATCATCAGGGCCACCAGCACCAGGGCTGTCCAGCGCATGGCGGCCGAGTCGCGTAGGGTGCGACATAAGGTCTCTGTCTTACTCATTTTTTATATGTTTTGGGTTATTAATTCCGGTAAAGCACCTTGCTCGATGCAATGTGATGTGCAAAAGTAGCATTTTAGTGGCAAAGTGTGGCAAAATAGTGCCGAAAACTTTCGGTTTCATTGCTGCCGCGCCTTGATTATGCGGCGTTGCTTGCGGTCGATGCCCCACATGGTGCCGTCGCGCCCTATGGCAATGGCTTGACCGGGTATTGGCACTGCGATGGTGCCCACCCACTGCAGCTTGGTGCCTTTCTCGGGGATGCGAAGCATATAGCACTCGCGGCGGTCGTGCCCCAGACAGTAGAATATGCCGTCGACGAGCACTCCGCTCGACAGGCTGTGAGGACGGATGCGGCTCAGAAGCGAGTCGGGCACGGTCCACGCCCGCATGCGGCGCCAATGGTCGTCGTACTGCACCAGCTGCGACCATTCCACTCCGTGCCCCGGTTGGCCTCCGCCACCGTCGTAGTTGGCAAAGAAGAGGTAGAAGCAACCTTTCGACGGAGCAACCCACACCAGCGACCCCACGTCGATGCCCAGGCTCACCGACTCGATGTGGCGAAGAGTGGCGGCATCGAATATCTCAACGGAACTTGCCATCGGAAGCTTCGGAAAGTTTGAGTGCGAGCAATACAGC
Source organism: Muribaculaceae bacterium (assembly GCA_051878475.1). Taxonomy (GTDB): domain Bacteria; phylum Bacteroidota; class Bacteroidia; order Bacteroidales; family Muribaculaceae; genus SFRY01. The sequence continues at coordinate 17,796 of JBJEKE010000040.1, forward strand.
TTGCCGTGGTGCACTATGCCGCTGTTGATGTGGCGTATGACATCCTTATTGGGCTCGTGCCATGTGGTGACGGAATCGCCATTGTGGGTAAACATGGTGATGTGGTTGTTCTCGATGGCAAACAGGTGCTTGTCGTCGGCAGCTACGCCCTGACGGGCATAATAGGCATTAAAGCCGCCCACCTCGACGAAGTCGCGGCCCGGTACGATGCTTTGCGCTTTCACACATAGCACAGCGCTCAGCACAATTGTGATTATGGATAGATTGGTTTTCATGTCGTTATACATTATATATTTATATGTAATCGTCATTGGCGGTATGGGGTAGGGCGCAGCTGCCAGCAGGCAATGGCTGCCGTGGCCGCCACATTGAGCGAATCAATGCCATAGTGCATGGGTATGCGCACCACATAGTCGGAATCGTCAATCACCGTGGCATCGAGGCCGTAGCCCTCCTCGCCGAGAATCAGGGCAATGCGCTGCTCGGAATTCAGTGCGGGATCGTCGAGAGTGGTGGAGTTATCGGCAAGGGCAAGCGCTACCGTTTTGAAGCCAAGCGAGCGCAGCGAACCCACCGGAGCCGTGAGCCACGTCCATGGCACGCGAAGCGCAGTGCCCATCGACACCCTCAGCGCACGCCGGTTGAGTGGGTCGCACGCACGCGGGGTGAGCAGCACGGCATCAAAGCCCAGAGCCGCTGCCGAGCGGAAAATGGAGCCGATGTTGGTGGCGTCGGACACCGAATCGATAACCACCACCCGCCGTGCATCGCGGCATATGGCCTCCACCGTAGGCAGCACCCGCCGATGCATGGCGCACAGCACACCCCGGGTGAGCACGTAGCCGGTGAGCGATGCCAGCTGATTGCGCTCGCCGGTATACACCGGAATGTTGGGAAATCGCGCTACTATCGGAGCGGCATCGCCATCGATGTGGCGCCGTTCGGCAAGCATCGACAGCGGAGTGTAGCCGGCTTCGATAGCCGAAGTTATTACCTTCGGGCTCTCGGCAATGAAAATGCCGTTGGGCGCCTCGTTGCCGGCAAGGCGCAGCCGCCGGTCGGTGAGGCTGGCATAAACCTCCACCCCGGGATGCTCAAGCGATGTAATCTCTATTATCGGCATTGTCAACGGTTTTATTTCTGCTAAGTTACAAATTATGCTTCAATTATTTGATTATTTCCTTGTATTATGCTAAATTTGGAAATCGTAAAACCTGAATCCAATCTTACGTTATCATGAATCGACGCAATTTCATAGCACATTCATCGGCCGCTCTGGCCGCAATGATGATTCCCGACGCTTTTGCCACCTCTGTGGAGAAACCACATTCTGTAGGTGCCAACGACCGCATCAATGTGGCACTGATAGGCTGTCGTAGCATGGGGTGGGGCAATCTCGCTGAATTCTTCAACTTCCCGGAAGCCAACTGCATGGCCCTGTGCGATGTCGACCAGGGTGTCCTCCGCCAGCGGGCAGCCGAACTCGAAGCCCACAACCACAAGCGTCCGCTCCTGTATGCCGACTATCGCAAACTCCTCGAAAACCCCGACATCGACGCCGTCGTTATCGGTACACCCGACCATTGGCACTGCCTGATGACTGTCGATGCCTGCGCTGCCGGAAAGGACGTGTATGTGGAGAAGCCATTGGCTAACTCCATCGCCGAATGCGATGCCATGGTGGCAGCCACCCGACGCTACAACCGCATTGTGCAGGTGGGACAGCAGCAACGCAGCGGCCGGCTCTGGCACGAGATGAAGCGTTACATCGACACCGGTGCACTCGGCAAGATTGCATCGGTTAATGTCTGGGCCAACTTCAAATATGCCTCAATCCTTCAATGGAGCCCCGACTCAAACCCTCCCGAAGACGTCGATTTCGACATGTGGCTCGGTCCGGCACCGCTTCGGAACTTCAACCAGCACCGCTTCCACGGAATTTGGCGTATGTTCTGGGACTATGGCGGCGGCCTCGTAACCGACTGGGGCGTGCATCTTCTCGACATGGCCCTTTGGGGCTCCGGCAAAACCTCGATGCCTAACCGCGTGGTGGCTGTCGGCGGCAATTTCGCCTTCCCCGACAACCATGCCGAAACATTCGACACTCTTTCCGCAGCCTGGCAATACGACGACCTGCTTATCCAATGGAACAACGTCGCTGCCAACGAATCGGGCCCTTACGGCAAAAGTTATGGCATTGAATTCCGTGGTACAAACGGCTCGCTCGTGGCTAACCGCGAAAGCTGGGAGGTATATCCCGCCGATGGCTCTGGTAAATTCTCCGAACAGCATCTGCCCGACAATCTCGACCGCCGAAACCACGTGGCTAACTTCCTTGCCTGCATCAAGGACCACTCGCTGCCACTGGCCTGCCCAATCGAAAACGGCGCGCTTTGCGCAAAGTTCGCTCATATGGCAAACATCGCTGCCCGAACCCGCCAATCGTTATCCTACGACGATGCCGCCCGCAGCTTTGGCAGCGCCGAAGCCGATGCACTTGTGCGCCCCGCGTACCGCGCCCCATGGAAGTTCCCCGAACTCTGACCGATACCCCTTACTAAAGTCTTCATACATTATTATTACCCGATGCGTCGCGGCCGAGTGGTTGCGGCGCATTCTATTTTTATAATGTGGTTCAGTCTGCACAAATCCTTATGGCCCTTGCACCATTTGTTCCATTTGTTTCATCGAGCTATGTGTGGCACAAATGGAATATTAATCCGATTTTTAGTTAAAATTGTTAATTTGTAATATTTGCTTAATCTGCACTCCAGTATATTCTGGGGCATATTTTTCCGATGAACAACCAAAAACTCTCGACTTTAACATTTTGTCTAACATACGTTATATCAATGTGTTATATGTACTAACATACTTTTTATTAAAAAAATTTGCGTTTAATATGTCCAAACTATAAATTTTATTAATATATTTGTGCCGTGAAACTTAAATGGGATGATGAGATGTGACTTTTGCCGTTCCCAATCTGCAAAAGTTCTCGCATTCTCGAAACCGCAATCCAATTCTTGCTCGGTGTCCGGCTTCACTCCCGGCTGTCGTAGCGAGAATGCTTGGCAGAAACCTGATACACGCTTCATGAGCCGTAGAGACGGCACGCGTTTCAGACTGAACATATCTTCTTGCTCTACTAGCACACTTTTGCTGTCTCGGTCGGCAATAATTTATGTATTTTCTTGCTTATGCCAAGTTGCTGTGCGGCATTTCATGTCGGCTGCAAGGATGAAGTGTCATCGCTTTATCTTCTTATGTATAATTTTTTATAACCACTGTTTAGGATTTAATTAACCAATTATATCAAACCAACAAGTCAATTTTATTGACCCTAAAAAACCTAATTAACTTTAATTTACTCGCTTATGAGAAAGAATTTGAAATTAGCGCTGTTGGCATTGGCCATCATGATGGCTCCGGTTTCAGCTCTTGACGCTTATGCCGAGGCATCTGCATCGAGCCAGACCAGCTCAACAGCCAGTGCGAAATCTGTATCGGGCGTTATTCTTGACCAGCGCGGCGAACCGGTAATCGGTGCCACCGTTGCCATCAAGGGTACATCCAATGGTACTGCTACTGACATCGACGGTAACTTCACACTCAAGAACGTTAAGCCGAGCGATGTAATCTTGGTTACTTATGTAGGCTGCCAGCCTGCCGAAGTGACAGTTGGTAACAACCGTTCCGTAGAGATTACTCTTAAGGACGATGCCCAAGTTCTCGAAGAGGTTGTAGCCGTAGGTTACGCCACCCAGAAGAAGGTTAACCTCACCGGTTCGGTGGCTTCGGTTAACTTCGAGGACGAAAAGCTTCAGCGTCCTGTTACCACCATCGCCAGCGCACTCTCCGGTGCCGCTGCCGGTCTTAATGTGATGAACACCAGCTCAAAGCCTAACTCAGAAGGAAGCTCGGTTACCATCCGTGGTGTCGGAACAATGAACAACACTGCTCCTCTTATCCTCGTAGACGGTATGGAGATGAGCCTCAACGAAATCAACCCTAACGACGTTGCCTCGGTTTCTATCCTTAAGGATGCTGCATCGTGTGCCATCTACGGTAACCGCGGTGCCAACGGTGTTATCCTCGTAACCACAAAGCGCGGCCAGGAAGGCAAGGTTACTGTAACTTACTCAGGTAAGTTCTCTCTCGAAACTCCTGCCAATATGATTCACCAGGTTTCTGACTACGCCAAGTACATGGAACTCATCAACGAAGCCTACACCAACACAGGCCAAGCTGCAAAGTTCTCGCAGTCGACTATCGACGAATGGCGTGCTGCTTCAGCCAATCCTAACGCTGTCAACGCTGAGGGTATTCCTAACTACGTTACTCACCCGAACACCGACTGGCGCGACGTTATGTACAACAACAATTGGATGCAGGAGCACACTGTAACCATTGCCGGTGCTGAAAAGCGCACAACCTACAGCCTCTCTGGTACATATCTCGACAACCCCGGTCTGGTAATCAACTCCGGTGCCAAGAAGTACTACTTCCGCAGCGACGTTGAATCACGTCCGAAAGACTTCCTCACAGTAGGTCTCCGTGCATGGGGCTACAAGGCTGACCACCAGCGTAACGACGTCGACGGTCTCTACGGCTTCATGATGGAAAAGACCGTCCCGGGTGTTTATCCTTACTACAATGGCCAGTACGGTGGTCCTGAAACTGCTGAAGAAGACGGTGTTGCAGGTAACCCACTTCTGAACCTCTCCAGCACTCATGGCTACTACAAGCAAATCAAGGTTTACGTCAACCCTTACGTTGAGGTTTCTTTCCTCAAGGACTTCAAGGTTCGCGCAAACTTCTACTACGACAAGTTTGAAAACAACCACAAGTGGCTCCCTGGCCCATATCTTGAACAAGTATCGTTCAACCGCGGTATTCCGTTGAACTCGGCTCCTACTGCCGACAACCTCGCAGGTTACACCTGCTACGACTGGACCAACCGCGACCAGAGCTGGAAGACCAACGT
>JBJEKE010000041.1:0-5390 GCA_051878475.1 Muribaculaceae bacterium
ACCCGGTATCGAAAGTGCTTGGCACACCTCGCGGTACCGCACAGCAACGCAAGGCACGCCACCCCCTTAGTGCTGCAATTTCAATGAGAATAATTATCTGTTTTTGGCATAAAGGAATTATATTTGCATAAAAATTGAAGATATATGGATAGCATGTACGATACTCTTCTCCAACTGCCGCTGTTTCAAGGCGTAAGCCACGAAATATTATCGGAATTGGTGGGCAAGACTAAACTACACTTCACCAAATATGCCAACGACGCCGTAATCCTTGAAGCCGGCGACAACCAGAATGTCCTGTCGTTTGTGGTATCGGGTTGTGTGACCAAGAGTTATATGTTCCCTGGGTTGGAGGTAACCATTAACGAAAGTATATCAGCACCTGCAGTCATTGACGCCGAATATCTTTTCGGAATCGATTTGCGCTATCCATTTAGCATCTATTCAACCGGCAGCAGTGGTATTCTCACCATAGCCAAGGACGAATATATGCGCATACTTCAGAGCAACGCAGTATTCATTTACAATATTCTGAACCATCTTAGCCGTGACGTACAGAACAGTATCTGCGGATTAATGACCCCTGGACAATGTTCGGTAGCCGGGCGTCTGTCGTATATCATAGGCGTACTCACACGAAAAAGCAGCAGCAACATAACCATTTGCTATAAGCAACGCGATTTGTGCCGGTTGCTTGGAGTAAGAAGGCCAACACTGATTGAGACCCTCAACGGGATGAGAAACGCAGGCATCATCGAATTCGATTCGAGCCGCATATCAATTATCGACCGCGACAAGCTCGTGAGCCGCACCGGCGAAATATTTATGGCTTTCTAATGTTTATGTCGACCGAACAACTAACACCAATGACAACCACAAGCCAAGAAGCATGCAACATTCTTGCCGATATACTGATAAAGAACGGATTCACGAATGTTGTCATCTCTCCGGGTTCGAGGAATGCGCCACTTACTGTTGCACTATCCCGACGCCAGGAGATTAGCACCTATGTGGTGGTCGATGAACGTTCAGCAGCATTTATGGCATTGGGCATGGCTATCGAGCAGCACAAGCCAACGGTGCTGGTGTGTACATCAGGCTCAGCAGTGCTGAATTACTCGCCTGCTATAGCCGAGGCCTATTACCGTAAAGTGCCATTGATTGTGGTTAGCGCCGACCGGCCTGAGCCATGGATTGACCAAGACGACAGCCAGACGATCAGACAATTCCTTGCGCTTGACAACATCGTAAAACGCAGTTATGATATACCATCTACATATTTCAGCGATGACGAAAAGTGGTATGTCAACCGTTTAATTAACGATGCCTGTGTGTTATCGGTAAGCCAGCCGATGGCCCCGGTGCATATTAACTTCCATCTTGCCGAACCGCTTTACCAAACCACTGCGAGAAGCAACGGCAACTCAACACGAGTGGTTAAACTGGTGGAATCGGACAACCACCTCAACCAAGCCGACATAGAACATCTTGCCGATGAATATAACCGGGCACAACGAGTAATGATAATCGGCGGATTCTACGACTACAACAACAAACTCAACAAATGCATTCGTCAATTATCACACGATCATAGGGCTGTGGTTCTTGCCGAAACCGTCACCAATATTTATGGCGACGACATTATCCGAACCATCGACCGATGTGTTAACCAACTTGACGACAACACGTTCAAGCCCGACTTGCTGATAACCTTTGGTGGCGCACTCATTTCGAGAATGGTGAAAAACCGACTTCGCCAATGCAATATAGCTTCGCATTGGCACATCGGCACCACCGACCACCTTATCGACATAGTCAAGGCCCTTACCACTACCATTAACGTAAGCCCTGAATCTTTTTTCGTCCAGCTGCTCCCATTGATAACCGACAGCGACAGCGATTATCACGACAAGTGGAAAGAGGCTGCATCTACGGCTCGCACCAAGCACAACCGCTTCCTTGAATCCACCGTGTGGTGCGACCTAAAAGCTTTCGATGCCATTATCCACCACATAAAGCATCAGCCGTTAACTCTCCACGCAAGCAATGGCACATCCATACGATATCTGCAGCTTTTCGGCGATGAGTTCACCCTGACCAACTATTGCAACCGAGGCGTTTCGGGCATCGACGGATGCACTTCAACAGCTCTTGGCGCAGCTCTGGCCTCAAGCACTACCAACCTGCTCATTTCAGGCGACATGAGTCTGGCTTACGACCTCGGAGCATTAAGCAGCAACTATAAGCCCGACAATTTCAAGATAATAGTGATGATGAACGGCGGCGGAGGCATATTCCGCTTTCTTAAAGGTCCGTCATCGCTTCCCGAACTCGAAAATTATTTTGAGCTCAACATCAACTACGACATCAGCAAATATGCCGACGCTTTTGGATACCGGTTCTTCAGTGCCGACAGCATGGAATCGCTCAAGCAGGAATTACCTCTATTCCTCAAATCGGATTGTGCTTCTATTCTGGCCATTTACACGCCCAAAGAATTGAATGCCAAGGTGCTGAGAGAATATTTCGATAATTTAACAAAAAACTGAACATATGGAAAGAAACTGGCAAACAATAAAAGTGTACACTGATATTCTGTTTGAATTCTATAATGGCATCGCGAAGATATCGATTAACCGCCCGAAGGTGTACAATGCATTCCGTCCGCTGACAAACGAAGAGATGCTCGATGCCTTCAATATATGCCGCGAACGCGCCGACATACGCGTGATAATACTCACCGGCGTAGGCAACAAGGCGTTCTGCTCGGGTGGCGACCAAAACTACAAGACACTTGGCGGATACAAGGATTCCGACGGCACTCCACGCCTCAACGTTCTCGACCTTCACAAATTAATACGTTCAATACCCAAACCGGTGATTGCAATGGTTAACGGATATGCCATTGGCGGTGGCAATGTGCTGCAAGTGGTTTGCGACCTGTCAATTGCCTCGGAAAATGCCATTTTCGGCCAAACCGGCCCAAAGGTTGGCAGTTTTGACGGAGGTTACGGCTCATCGTATCTTGCCCGTTGCGTTGGGCAGAAGAAAACCCGTGAAATATGGTATCTATGCAAGCAATATACTGCAAAAGAGGCAGAAGCCATGGGAATGGTGAACGTCGTTGTTCCGTTCGACAAACTGGAAGACGTTACTGTGGAATGGTGCGAAACCATAATGAAACGTAGCCCATTTGCCATCAGAATGGTGAAACGCTGCCTAAACGCCGAACTCGACGGCCAGCGTGGACTAATGGAACTTGCTGGCGACGCCACATTGATGTATTATACCATGGAAGAAGCTCAAGAAGGGAAAAACGCATTCCTTGAGAAACGTGATCCCGACTTTGAGAAATACCCTAAATTTCCCGGTTAATGCCTACATATAGAGCTACATACGCGCCATACAGGCTAATATTCAAATCGCCGAGCGGCACATCTCGCGGAATATTAACCGTTAAGGACACCTATTTCCTGAAAATATGGGACACCGAAAATCCCGACATTTTCGGAATAGGAGAGTGCGCACTCTTCAAAGGATTATCGAAGGAGGACAACGACACTTATGAAGAAAAGCTAAAAGAATTGTGCCGCAACATCGGCATTGGGGCTGAAACCGACCTTGCAGGATACTCATCAATTATGTTTGGCCTTGAATGTGCCATCAACGACTTGGCAAACGGCGGCAAGCGCATATATTTCCCATCTGATTTTGCTGACGGCAATGCCGACATTGTGATAAACGGGCTTGTGTGGATGGGCACTCATGACGAAATGCTTAAACGTATCGATGAAAAGGTTGCACTCGGATTCAATACAATAAAACTGAAAGTGGGAGCTATCGACCTGGAATCGGAACTCTCTCTGCTTAAGCATATCCGCAATAGATATTCAAGTCATGACCTTACAGTTCGCATCGATGCCAATGGCGGATTCAAGCCCGAAAATGCACTTGAAACAATTGACAAATTTGCAAAGTATGATGTGCATTCGCTTGAACAACCTATTAAACAAGGCAATTGGAACGAAATGGCGCGCATTTGCCACAATTCATCAATACCGATTGCTCTCGATGAGGAATTAATAGGCATAACCGACATTGACGAACGGATAAAACTTGTTGAAACAATAAAGCCAAAATATCTTATCATCAAGCCCTCACTGCTTGGTGGGCTGGCATCATCGGAGATGTGGCTGCGAATAGCCTCCTCGCACGACATCGGAGCATGGATCACCAGTGCTCTTGAATCGAATATTGGGCTCAATGCCATAGCCGAATGGACATATACGCTCCAGCCTCGCATTGCCCAAGGACTTGGCACCGGCGGATTGTTTACCAACAACATCGAATCGCCGCTTTATCTCGAGTCGGAGCATCTGAGAAAAAACAAAGAAATCAACTGGACATTACCGGAATTTGACTGGAAATGAACATTACAATAAATGGCAAACGTTGCCAATCAATAAGCGATATAAGAGAGTGCAGCTCAGCAAAGCTAACCAGTTTCGTTGAAGAATTCTTCAACGATGCAGACTATATTGTAGCACACACATCAGGTTCGACAGGGACCCCGAAAGAAATACATCTGCAGAAAAGCGATATGAAAGTGTCGGCAGCCAATACCAATCGATTCTTCGGCATTGGCCCCGATTCGGTTCTTTACCTCAACCTTTCGCCCGACTATATTGCCGGGAAAATGATGATTGTGAGAGCACTTGAAGCAAACGCCCAGTTGATAGAAGAAACACCATCGAACGACGTTCTCGCCAATTACAATGGACCTGGAATAGATTTGGCCGCATTCGTTCCCAGCCAACTCGTTGGTTTGCTTCATAATCCCGACCGTCTGCAACACATTAGGAAAATGATTATCGGCGGCGGTATTGTATCGTCTGGAATATGCTCGAAGCTGGTGGAATGTGGCATTGAAGCCTATTCCACCTATGGAATGACTGAAACATGCTCGCACATAGCGCTCCAGCGAATAGAACCGATGATGAAACCATACGAGCTGCTCGGCGACAGCACCATCGAAACCGATGCTCGCGGTTGCCTGGTGTTGAATCTGCCATCCTATACCATTAAGAGAATAATAACCAACGATATAGTTGAAATCGTCGATAACCGACATTTTTACTGGAAAGGCCGGTACGACAATGTGGTTAACAGCGGTGGCATCAAACTGTATCCTGAAGAAATTGAGCCAAAATTGACATCGCTGCTGCCAAAAGCAAAATTCTATATCAGCAGCATCGAATCGGACAAATGGGGTGAGGAGCTGGCAATAGTGATAGAATATCCAACAATGGGCACAAACATAAAAATCGGTAAGGTAAAGGAATCGCTACACGAAAACATGAAGCAAATACTCCCAAAATATTCGGTGCCCA
>JBJEKE010000042.1:0-5349 GCA_051878475.1 Muribaculaceae bacterium
AACGCGCAGTCGGGAATGATACTCGTTATAGTCGAGCAGATTCTCACCGTAGCCGTTATAGTATTGAACGAAAAGAAACTGGTTGTCCTTCTTGAACAGGCGGTAGTTTAGCTCCACCACTGTGTTGTAGTTCAAGTTCCAGCCTTTGCGCTTGGTAAGCAGCACCGAGAATCCGAAACGCCGGTTGGTTGATGTCAGCACCACGCCGGTTTGGTAAAGCCCGTAATAGTCGAGCAGGTCGCGGTTGTTCTCGCCGTCGACAATGGGAATCCACGCTTTTCCGTGAATCATGATGTTAGGGTCGATGTAGATGTTGGCACTTAGCGAAATGCGGTTCCAACTTCGCGAGGCAAGACCGTCGCGGCCGTTCGATTCGTGCTCCACCATCAGCGTTGCCTTACCGATAAGGCGGTCCTTCACGATAAGCAATTTCGACAGACCGATGCCGGGATTGAAGTTGAGGTCGCGCATAGGGAGCGACTCCTCAAACACGTTCCAGAACGTTTTTTGTGAATAGGCCAGAAACAAGTAGGTGTGGAATGGCAAAGTGCTCTTGGTGAGGCGCTGGGCGATACTCACCTGAAACTTCACGTCGGAGTTGGTGCGTGTAGGTTTCGGTCCCAGCGATGTGCCGGCAGTGAAATAATTGTCCTTGAACAGGGTGAAATACGGGCCATTGTCGAATTCGCGGCGAATGCTGTCGGCGTTGAACTCGTCGTCATGGAATGTCACCAGCTGGGCTGCAGCTTGCAGCGACATTAGAAATAGGAATAAAGCTACTATACAAAGTCTATTCATAAAAATGCATATGCGAATGCAAAATTAGTGATTTTCACGTGGAAAACACGCTGAATATCTTACCATTTTTACCGAATAATTTTCCGATTTCACTTATTTGCTACATATTTGATGTTAGCATAATAAAATGTAACTTTGCAGAAACTGAAAACACTCAGCGAAAATGATGAAAAAAATATATCGATGGGCTCTGTGTGGGGTGCTTGGTTGCATGCTGGCTGCGTGCTCAGGCAAGGAATTCACCATTGAAGGCAACATTGAAAACCTTGGAACCCAAAACATTGGTTTTGCGTGGTATGATAACAGCCATTTCTGCATTAACTGGATGCCGGCTGTTGATGGGAAGTTTGCCTATAAAAGTCCTGTATCCGGCAAAACCGTGGTGGAGATTTACACCCGTCAGATGGAACTCATTACCCGAGCAGTAGTGAGCAACGGCACCGATGTGAAGCTATCGGGCAACATCAAGGCTCCCTACAACATTGAAGCCGACGGTCCGAAGATTAACCGTCGCTGGAGCGAATGGCTCGCTGCTCACGCCTCGGCATTGCAGAATGGCGACCGGCCTGCCATTGAGGCGGAGGTTGAGAGGTATGTTGCCGACAATCCCGACGACTTGCTCTCGGGCCTGCTGCTGGCATATCACTATGCCAACGGCGAAAACCGTGATGCCACCATAAAACTGCTCGAAAAACTCGACGACGATGCCAAACCCGGCTTCATCACTGCCCGTATCGATGCAGTTGCCAATGGCCTGGAGCGTGCCGACGCCACGCCGATTGCTAATTTTGCCTTCTACAGCACTGCCGACAGTATTGAGATGTTCGATTTTGCCAAAAGCCGCCTTTCTCTGCTCTATTTCTGGGCTCCGGCATCGCAGGAACGCAAGGCCACTGTCGACACTCTTCGCAAAATGTATAGCCGATACACTCGTCAGCGTTTGCAACTGGCAGATATCACATTGTCGAACGACTCGATGGACTGGAAATTCACCGTCCGCAAGGATTCGGTGAAATGGAAGCAGTTCTGGGCATTGAGCGGTCGCATGAACAGCCAAATCAGGCGGATGGGAGTGGACAACGCGCCATACTTTATCGTTGCCGACTCTGCCGGCGCAAAACTGTATGGCGGAATATCACTCGAGGCTGCCAAACAGCAGGTGGAGAAAGCACTGAAATAGAATTAAAGATAAAACAGCAAATAGCGATATGTTGGTAAAAACCTATGGAGCAGCAGTTTATGGCATCGATGCATTGATAGTGACCATAGAGGTCGCTGTCAATAAAGGCATTGGCATGTGCATTGTAGGGCTGCCCGACACAGCCGTAAAGGAGAGCAACGAACGCATAAAGTCGGCCATCAAGGAAGTGGGCTATGAGTTTCCACGACGGCAAGTGGTGGTCAATATGGCCCCAGCCGACATAAAGAAGGAGGGAGCAGCCTACGACCTGCCCATGGCGCTGTCAATCCTTGCCGCCGATGAGAAGATAACTGCCGACCGCCTGGGCAACTTCATGATAATGGGCGAACTGTCGCTCGATGGTAGCGTAAAGCCAATAAAAGGTGTGTTGCCTATGGCCATCAGGGCCCGCGAAGCCGGATTCCAAGGATTCATTGTGCCGAATGCCAATGTACGCGAGGCTGCAGTGGTAAACAATCTCGATGTATATGGCGTTGACAACATATTGCAGGTTATCAACTTCTTGAATGGAGTGGAGCAACTCACACCAACAGTAATCGACACCCGACAGGAATTTTTCAATGCCTCAAGCCACTACGACTATGATTTCTCGGAGGTAAAAGGGCAGGAAAATGTGAAACGTGCCCTTGAAGTGGCATGCTCGGGAGCCCACAACATCCTGATGGTGGGCAGTCCCGGTTCGGGCAAGTCGATGATGGCCAAGCGATTGCCGTCGATTTTGCCGCCTCTGAGTCTGCAGGAAGCCCTTGAGACAACTAAGATACATTCTGTGGCCGGCAAATTGCGCAGTGGCTCGATGCTGATGACTCAGCGACCCTTCCGCTCGCCTCACCACACCATATCGCCGGTGGCTCTGGTGGGTGGCGGCACAAATCCAACCCCTGGCGAGATAAGTCTGGCCCATAATGGCATTTTATATCTCGACGAACTCCCTGAATTCGGACGCCAAGTGCTCGAGGTGATGCGACAACCGCTCGAAGACAGGCACATTACCATTAGCCGTGCAAAATACACCATCGATTATCCGGCATCGTTTATGCTTGTGGCATCGATGAACCCGTGTCCGTGTGGCTACTATACTCATCCCACACGGCCTTGTATATGTCCTGAGGGGGCTGTGCAGCGGTATCTTAACCGCATCAGCGGCCCGTTGCTCGACCGAATCGACCTGCAGATTGAAATATATCCGGTGCCGTTCGACGACATGGCTTCTACCCATCCGGCCGAAAGCAGTGCAGAAATACGCAAGCGGGTGGTGGCTGCACGTGCCATCCAGCAGGACCGTTTCCGTAACGAGCCGGGCATACACTGCAATGCGCAGATGAACTCACGTATGCTCAAACTCTATGCCCAGCCCGACGACGACGGCCTGCGACGCCTGAAAAATGCCATGGAGCGCATGAGTATGAGTGCACGTGCCTACGACCGTATTCTGAAAGTGGCACGCACCATTGCCGACCTCGACAATAGCGATGCTGTGATGTCGCGACACATACAGGAGGCCATCAGCTACCGAAACCTTGACCGCGCAAACTGGGCTAAGTGAGGGCGCAGCTGTCAGTTTGTGGAGTTGGCATGTGACTTGCTGAAAATTAATTTGGTGATTTGATGCCTATTCAATAATTTTGCATTGTCAATCCGATTAAGCTGCTTGTGCCAGTGATTGACATCTCTATTAACTCTATATAATTACTTGTAGTCACACGGTGTTGTGGCGGTGAAAATTCTTCATGACCAATATATTATACCAATAAAACATGACTAATCTGTTTGATATCAGTGATAAGGTGATTGTGATTACCGGCGGTTACGGTATTCTCGGACGCGCCATTGCCCGTTATCTGGTGGAACAAGGCGCGATAGTTGTAATCATTGGCCGTTCGGTCGAAAAAGGCAATGCACTTGCCGACGAATTGTCGGAAATAGGCCGTGCCCGCTTCCTTCAGGCCGATGTGCTCGACCGCGAGGCGCTTGCCGCTTGTCGCGACGCTATCCTGGCTGAATTCGGAGCCGTAGATGTGCTCATCAATGCTGCCGGTGGCAATATGCCCGGCGCAACAATCCCGCCTGAGAAGACTTTCCTCGACCTCGATGTGGAGGCTGTGCGCAAGGTTGTCGACTTGAACCTGTTCGGAACAATGATTCCTACACAGATTTTCGTCGAGCCGATGGCAAAGGCACAGAAAGGTGTAATCCTCAACTTCTCGTCGGAATCGGCACTTCGTCCGCTCACTCGTGTGTGTGGCTATGGCACTGCAAAGGCTGCAATATTCAATTACACTCAATATATGGCCACTGAACTGGCGTCGAAATACACTCCTAATATCCGTGTTAACGCAATCACGCCGGGATTCCTGCTAACCGACCAAAACCGTTCGTTGCTCACCAATGCCGACGGCTCCTACACTGACCGTGCCAAGAGCATCATTGCCCACACTCCGGCAGGCCGGTTTGCCGAGCCCGAGGAGCTGTTTGGCGCAGTGCATTATCTGGTGAGCGATGCTTCGTCGTTCGTTACCGGCACCCAAATAATCGTTGACGGCGGATTTAATGCTTTCTCAATATAAATTTACAATTCCACGATAATGATACTTTCCGAAAAAACATGGCGCTGGTATGGTCCGTCCGACCCTGTCAGCCTTCAGGACATAAAGCAGGCAGGTGCTACCGGCATTGTCAACGCTCTGCACCACATCCCTAACGGTGAAGTGTGGACAATCGACGAAATCGAGGCTCGAAAGCGCATCATTGAAAGTGCAGGATTGCGCTGGAGCGTCGTAGAAAGCATTCCTGTGCACGAACATATCAAGACACAAACCGGCGACTACCACCGGTATGTTGAAAACTACAAGCAAAGCATCCGCAACCTTGCGGCATGTGGCATCAGGAATATCACTTATAACTTTATGCCTGTTCTCGACTGGACTCGCACCGACCTGGCTTACGAAATGCCCGACGGAAGCCGTGCCCTGCGCTTCGAACGAGCTGCAATGATGGCTTTCGACCTGTATATCCTCAAGCGCCCGGGCGCTGAAAGCGAATATACCGATGCCGAGAAACTGGCTGCAAAGGCTCGTCTGGAACAGATGTCCGACGAGGAGCGCAACCGCCTTACCCGAAACATTATTGCCGGCCTTCCCGGCTCGGAAGAGAGTTTTACCATCGATCAGTTCCGCACCGAACTGAGCCGATACGACGGCATCACTGCTGACCGTTTGCGCCAGAATCTCATCGATTTCCTTGCTGAAATATGCCCTGTGGCCGACGAATGCGGCGCTGTGCTTGCCATTCACCCCGACGACCCGCCATATCCTATTTTCGGCCTTCCTCGAATTCTAAGTACTGCCGAC
>JBJEKE010000043.1:0-5291 GCA_051878475.1 Muribaculaceae bacterium
TGAATAATTCCCACGTTCTGGAATCCAATAAACGCAATGAATAAACCGATACCTACAGATATGGCATACCGCAAATTGTGGGGTATTGCATTCACGATGGCCTCTCTTATATGAAACACCGTGAGAACCACAAACACCACTCCTTCCACGAAAACTGCAGCAAGCGCTTGTTCCCATGTGTAATGCATTCCTATGACAAGTGTATAGGTAAAAAAGGCATTCAACCCCATGCCCGATGCCAATGCAAACGGCAACCGCGCATAGAATGCCATCACAAGTGTGGCTATTGACGCAGCCACCACCGTTGCCGAAAAAACTGCGCCACGGTCCATACCGGCATCGCCCAGTATCAATGGATTAACGGCAAGGATATAGCACATTGTCAGAAATGTCGTCACTCCGGCAAGCACCTCTACCTTTATCGAATGTTCATTTCTGTTGAAGCCTAACAATTCAAGTATTTTCATTTTCGTTTTGTGTATCGCGAAGTTTAAGCCGACAGCAACCTTATGGCTGTCGACCTTATTCATTTGTAATCATTTTCCATCAGCGTCGGCCCGACACAAATTGTTCCACTTGGCGGCATATCTGCTCCATGCCTTTGATGCTGGGATGTCCGTCCATCTTATCAATGCCCTCAAGCTTTATCAACGGCACATTATAGTGCTCGCATATCTCTTCTACCGATTCGTTTATTTCCGGCTTAAGGCAATCGTTCAGAATAAAATAAAGTTCGACATTCGGATAAAGGTCTGTCATTCGGCTCAGCAGCTTGGCCATTGCAGGACGGAACGAATACAGTTCCTCTCGGCTCCATCCTTCATATTTATATTCGCCAATAGGGCTACCTGCCCACGAATCGTTGGTGCCGCCAAAAATGAAAATCACATCAGGGCAGCCCAAGTCATCGGCACGGTTAAAGAACGAGCGAAGATAATAATCTTCCTTGTTATAGCCTGTGGCGCATATGGTAGAGCCCGAATACGAGTTATTTACGCATAGCCTGTAGCCGTTTTCACTGATATATTTATGCCACCACGTCTGTCTTACCGACGAAACATCGGTCTTTTCCAGACGAGGCTGTGCAAAATACCATATCCAATTGGTGTCGGGCTTCAAAAAGCCTTCAAACGTAGAATATGAATCACCTAATATCGACACACTTTTCCGATACTGCGCTCCGACGGAAACACTCACTACCATCAAAAGCGCTGCTGCAATTATTCGTCTCATTATCGTTCTGGTTTAACTGTTTCTATACTCCTGTGGCGTGTAGCCTGTATACGTCTTGAAATAACGATTGAAGGTTGTCGGAGTCGAAAATCCAAGTATCGACGAAATGTGGCTCACTGTGGCATCTGTGCCCTTGAGCTGGGTCTTCGCATCCATTATTATCAAGTGCATTATTATCTCCTGTGGGGTCATGCCGGTCGACTTGCTTATCACACTGCAGAAATGCGACAGCGTAAGGTTGATTTCCCTGGCATAGAACGATATCTTATGCTCGTCGCGATAGTTCTCAAATGCCAGCTGCAGAAACTCCGACAATATGTCGCGATCTCGCGAACTTGTCTTCCCTTGTATCTCTACTCCCGACTTTACCAAATCGGTTAGGCTGTCGATAAACAGATTAAGCACATCGGTCACCACTCTACGCGACAGCGTAACCTCATCAATCTCGCTGGCTCGCGTCAGCAGCGACAATGCATCACGATATATAGTAGCCATACTTGGCTTCAATTTCAATATCGGATTCTTGAATATCGGCATCAGCAAGGTCGACATGCTTTTCCAGAAATTCACGTCCTTCAGAAATTTCGACGAAAAACCCGCAAAACCTATCTGTGCATCTTCCGACACCGAATGTATCTGTATAAAGCTGCCCGGCGTCAGCAATATAAAATCGTCGGGAACTATATCATATTCCCAAAGATTGATGGTGGCTTTCACATTGCCTTTTACCACATAGGCCAATATGAATGCATCTATCTTACACGGAAACGAAGCATAAAAGCTGAGCAACTGGCCGGTTATCTTGTCGTAAACCATAAAGTCGACCGGCAAATCAAACATCGGCAACTTTTGGTTCTCATCGATTATAAAAACGCTCATTATCTGTTACTTTTTTGCAAAGTTATTGAAATATATCGGTATTTAAGACTAAAATCTATAAATTTGTACATATTCTCTTCCAAAAATTATTCTATTTGGCTATATGCCGGCTTTTATTTACCTTTACAATCAGATTTCATAATTAATATTCAAGTTTGCACCATGAACTTTATTCGCATTTTCACCTCACTCTTCTTTTCTGCATCAGCAATTGGCTCGACATGGGCAGCAGATACCGTTTCGTCGGTCATAATGTCGTACAACATCCGTAACTGCAAAGCCATGGACGACAACCGCAATGTAAACCTTACTGCCGAAACCATCATCCAGCAGAATCCCGACATTGTATGTGTTCAGGAGCTCGACAGTGCCACCACACGCAGCGACGGCCGATACACTCTCGGCGAACTTGCCGACGCAACGGCAATGCACCCTACTTTCGCGCCTGCCATCGATTATCAAGGCGGCAAATATGGTATTGGCATGCTATCAAAGAAAGCACCATTGTCGGTTAAGCAAATCGCACTTCCGGGACGCGAGGAGCAACGCACAATCCTGATTGCAGAATTCTCTGATTTCGTGGTTGCGTGCACACACTTGTCGCTTACCCCCGACGACCAACTACTCTCAGTTCCGTTAATTGTCAACGAAGCTGCGCAATGGCAAAAGCCGTTTATAATCTGCGGCGATTTCAATGCAAAGCCGGGCAGCAACGTCATCGACGAATTTCTCAAAAATTTCACCATAATTAGCCAAACTGCCCACCCGACTCATCCTTCCGACCATCCGAAAAACCTCATCGACTATATAATGGTCTTCAATTCCCACGCTGCCTCCATCAAGGCTTCAAACGCTTATGTGGTGAGCGGTGTCCTCGCTTCCGACCATCTGCCGCAGTTAGTCACAGTCTCCACCATCAAATAAAACAGTTGCACCCTTGAGACTCATCGCCCGAGGGTGCAACACTTTTCGATTCTACTTTATCAGTCTTTTCAGCAATGGCTTCAGATGGTCGGCATAATGACGGAACCCGAGGTCGGTCAAGTGAATGCCGTCAACTGTGCCCTCTTCATCAATCAGGTCCTTGCAAGTCACATAATAAAGATTCTTTGGATTTTCTTTCTTCAATTTCTCATAGTTCTTCCGAAAAGCAGAATTCTTCTTCGGCAGATAGTTGCCAAAGAAGCTATCAAACTTAGCATACGGATACATCTGCCCTTCCACCATCACTATCGGAACATCCGGACGTAGTTCCCTAAGGCATTTCACAAATCCATATGTCAGCGTGTCGCACATCATCTCAGTGCAGTTTGGTATCGGGTCGAGAACATAAACATCGGCATCTGATATCTGTGCCATTGCTCGTGCCATTACCATGTCCATCTTGCCCTCTCCGCTGAACCCAAGGTTCACTACCTCGCAGTTCAGGTCGCGCTGTAGCATCGATGTAGCCACCATACCGGTGCGCGATGCACACCCTCCCTGCAATATGCTGGTGCCGTACATCACTATCTTCTTGCTCACACGAGGAGAATCGACAATCGGCTTCCGGATAGTGGCCGAACTGTCAACCGACACGTATATATCGGTTACTCCATCGTAAAGCGGCAGATATATCATGAATTCACGCATGTCGCCGGCAAGATTCTCTACATATATCTTCTCGCACATCTTATCCTCGTCGGCGTTCGGGCGGTTGGTGTTAACATATTCCCACACCCCCTCGTCGCTTAACCTATACAGGTCGGTGCCTTTTAGCCCGGTATCAGCCATATGCAGCATATGGGTATTCCACAGCAAATGGTATTTCACCCCTACACGCTTCGAGTTGGTGGCAAACCGTATACCTATTCCGGCACTGCACTGTGCACGGTTCCACAATCCCGGGCGTATGCTGTCCTCAATCCACGACGGCAAGCGTGTATAGTCGGCATTGGTGTCGGCGAAGCCTTTATTGATAATTCTCAATTCTTGTGCATTCACATATTTCAGAGGCTCTTGCTTCTTATCCTGTGCTGCGGCATTGCCGCAAAGCATCATCATTGCCGCAAATAGGATCGACATTCTGAGGAATAGTTTCATGATAGTATATTTAATTGCTAAAACATTCTAAGACAAATAGTTACAAAATGTAAGTCGTTGAGTAATAGATAGCCTTTAGTGATCCGATGAAGGAATGCGCCCAAAATCTATACGGGTCAAAAAATGGGATTACAAGCCGAGCTTAGCTTTTGTTGCAGCAGGCACAACTTCCTTGTTCACCACTATACTGAGGGTCTTCGAAAGGAAATAAGGTACCGAAACGTAGAAGAAACCGTCGTACACTTGGTTAGTATCCCACGAATTCTTTACCTTATAATATTTATTACCGTTTTGGTCGACAGCCGAGCCAACGATAACCATACCGTGGTCGTCGGTAGTTTCCTGGTTGTCGAACATCTGCTGACGCAGTTCCTGGGTGACTTCAATTTCGGGAACCGGGCCTTTCACTTCGAAACGTTCGCGCTCACGGGCATTGTCGCTCAGATGCACCCAACGCGACAATTCTGTGCCGTCCATGTCGGCCTCGAGTTTTTCCTTCGGCATTATGGCATAACCTTTGCGCCACTGGAAACCGCCTTCGCTCACATCGGCAGCCCAAGCCACTGTGTAACCGTTCTCAATGGCATTGTCGACCACTGCTTGCATTTCTGCCATAGGGACATTATAGTACTGAGCCCAAAGCCAGTTGTCGGCAACCTCGAGCGGAAATGTCTCGTAGAACGGATGGTGGGTGTACGAAGTGATGGCAATATAGTCATCGAAATTCAAGCCGAGCGATTGGGCATACTGTTTCGGAGTATAGGTCTTGCCCTTATACTTGAATTTTTCTGGAATATCGCCGAAATAAGCATCGAGAATGCCATTGTAGCCACGGAACCATGCTGTAGAGAGTTTTTTGTTTGGGACAGTGACAATCTGCTTCAGATAGGCAGTGAGCACCTTCTCGATTTCGGAATGAACATGCTTGTCTTCGCCATATTCAAGGCCGGCATACACCTCGTTGGGGATGATGCCATAGTTCTTGAGCACATACACCACGTCGACAAGGCTTCCACCTTGGGCAAAGTTGGCTGCGCCATAAAGGCGTACAAACTTTCGAGCCTTGTCCTCATAGCATTTGCGAGCCACGAACATTT
>JBJEKE010000044.1:0-5282 GCA_051878475.1 Muribaculaceae bacterium
GTTTGCCGAAAGAAACAGCATGCTGTTGGTGCTCGATGTAAGGTAGCCGCCGGCGCCTATGCTCAGGTTTTCCTTGGCGGTCATGCCGAGATTCAGCCCGAACAAGCCTTCATCGGGCTTGTATGTCGCCTTGGGCAGTAAATCCTTGATTTTCCCCGACGAAATGGCTCGATAATATGCCACCTTGGCTTGCTCGCTGTCAATCACATCGGTGCTGTCGTCGACAAACATGTGTTGCACATATTCGTTTTGACTCCGTTCAGCGCCTTCCACCTCGACATTGGTGAAACGCAGTTCCGGAGTCTTGCACTTGAACACCTGACGGCGAAGCGCCACCGTGCCGGCATCGATGCGTCGGCCTATGCGACTCTTTATGGAGTCAATCATCTCGATGGTCCGGTCATACCCTATTTGGTATATCGCCTGCGCCTTCTGAAAATCGAGAAGCCCGAATTTCTTCAGGTTCAGACTTATCTTTATGCCGTTGCGGGCGTCGACCGTGTCGTTCTGAGGCTGCATCACCATCGCCTCTATCTGCTCTATCAGGTTATCTTCGTCAACCTCCTCGTTGCCGGCTGTTACATCTACCCCTATAATGAACGACGGCGAAAAATCATCGTTCATCACATCAACGGGGAAATTATCGTAAATGCCGCCGTCGAACATATATTTACCACCCATCTTTATTGGCTTGAAAGCCACCGGGAAAGTCATCGACGCTCGTATGGCATCGCCCACACGCCCCGACGACATCACCACTTTGTGCTTGTCGTAGATGTCGGAAGCCACACAGCGGAACGGTACAAACAGGTTATCGAAATTGCCTCCGCACTGTGCTGTATAAGGCGCAAAAAGTTCCATGAACGCAAAATTCATGGGCAGTGGGTTGATGAGGCTTGTGGGAAGAATGCTGGTGGTGGTCTTGGTGCTGTCGCCCAGGCTTACATTGACATTGAAAATTGCCGGCGAAGCATCGGGCTTCGAGAAATAATACACATAGCGGTCATCGATTTGGCCGGTTGACCAATACGAAAAGCCCTTCGACTGTATCAGCGCCATCATCTCTTCGGGCGAATAGCCGCAAGCATACAATCCGCCTACTATCGAGCCCATGGATGTGCCGGTGACAAAGTCGATGGGGATATCGTTCTCCTCAAGAGCCTTTATTACGCCAATGTGCGCAATACCCTTGGCTCCGCCTCCGCTGAGCACAAGGCCCACTGATTGCGCCGAGGCTGTGAGCACTCCCAGGCACATTGCCAATGCCATCACTACGGCATTGATTGACGATTTGTGATTATCTGTCACGGCTATCGGTAATAAACGAATCCTTGAAGCCAATGAAATAGAGCACTCCATCAATGCCGATGGTCGAAATGCTCTGGCCGGCATTTGCCTTCACCTTTGGTTTGGCATGGAACGCTATTCCAAGTCCGGCGGTACTAAGCATCGGAAGGTCGTTGGCGCCGTCGCCTACGGCGATGGTCTGCTGGATGTCGACATTCTCAAACTGTGCCAACAGCCGCAGCAACTCGGCCTTGCGCTGTCCATTCACAATCTCACCCAGATAACGCCCGGTGAGCTTGCCGTCGACAATCTCAAGTTCGTTGGCATATACATAGTCGAATCCGAACTTCTCTTTCAGATAACGGCCAAAATATGTGAAACCACCCGAAAGGATGGCAGTCTTGAATCCTGCACGCTTCAGCACCTTCATCATGCGGTCAACGCCCTCTGTGATGGGCAATTTCTCGGCTATGTCGCGCATCACCGATTCATCAAGCCCCTTAAGCAGTGCCACGCGCTCGCGGAAACTCTCGTTGAAGTCGATTTCGCCACGCATCGCCGATTCGGTGATGGCCCGAACTTTCGCTCCCACTCCGGCGCGCTCGGCGAGCTCGTCGATAACCTCGGTTTCGATGAGTGTGGAATCCATATCGAAGCACACCAGACGGCGGCAACGACGATAGATGGTGTCCTCCTGCATCGATATGTCGAAATCATACTTGGTAGAAAGTTCCATAAACTGCTGCTGCATCAGCTGCTTGTCGCGCGGATTGCCGCGTACCGAGAATTCAACACACGACTTCGAGAGCGGCAATTCATCGCTATTGATTGGCATACGCCCAGTGAGGCGCTGGATGCCGTCGATATTCAAATCCTGGTCGGCAATAATCCTCGTCACTGCAGCCATCTGATTGGCTGTGAGCTTGCGGCCAAGGATAGTGATAATGTAGCGGTTCTTGCCTTGCATACCCACCCATTGCTCGTAATCGCTCACCGTAACCGGAGAGAAACGAATTTGAACACCCAGCTCGTAGGCCTTAAACAGTAGTTCCTTCAGAATATCACCAGAACGGCTGCTGTCGGTCTTGAACAGGATGCCGAGAGCAAGTGTATGATGAATGTCGGCCTGGCCGATATCAAGAATCTGGGCATCGTAGCGGGCGAGAATCTCGGTGAGCGACGATGTCACACCGGGACGGTCCTGTCCGGTTATATTTATGAGAATGAGTTCTAATCCGGGGGTAACACTTTCCATATCCTTAGAATTTAATTTGTAAATAGAGTATAGTAATGTCAATGCCGCCCTACAGCGGTGTCAGCCACCTGACGACTAACACAAAAGTATGAATTATTTTTCTCCAAAACAATTTTGGCACAATAATTGTCGGGATAACTTTTGCATCGGTGAATTCAAGTTACAAAATTTGGTTCGAAATCAGTTAACAAATACGATATATTTATGTTAATCCGTTAACACTTTTGCGCTTAAAACGTTAAATATTGACACATCGTAACACTGATTATCAGATATTTAACCCTCTCAATGGATACAAAGTGTTGCATATACGGAAAAAAATCAGTAAATTTGCAGCGTAAAAATTAAGGAAACACCTGGAAGAGTCCGGGTAATATACAATCGCCGAGACTCGGCGTGCCAAGGCGGAAGGTGAGTAGCCCGAAACCAAGGTTAGTATGAACTTGACAATTACTAAATGAAGAAATCACTAATTACTTTGGTGAGTCTTGCATTGTTGGTATTATTTGCCTCATCTTACTCGTCTAACGCAGTAGATGCCGAAGTTGGTCGCCTCGCGCCCTCTTTCGAGATTCAGAACGACAGCTCGTCGTTCTCTTTAGGCAAAGCAAAGGGTAAATACGTCTTGTTGTCGCTCTGGACGTCGGCAGATGCCGATTCGCGTATGCGTAACATGGAATACGACAGCCATTTCAACGACAATGACTTTTCTTCGATGTCGCTTATTTCGGTGAATTTCGACCGTAACGAGACAATTTATCGTGAGATAGCTCGTCGCGACAATCTGAAAGCAGGCTCACACTTCTACGACAGAGATGGTCATAACTCTGATATTTATCAGCAATACCGTCTCAATGAGGGTTACAACGCTTTTCTTATCGCTCCCTCGGGAAAGATTATTGCCGTTAACCCCGATTTGAAAACATTGACGACTATTTTACGTCGATAACAACACTAAGGTTGCGTCAGGGAATTCGCCCCGACACAGCCTTTTTCAGTTTTTAGCCTTAAGTCAATTTCCAACAATAACGTTTTTAGCTCATAACTTCCCGTCATAACAAAAAAAGAGGGCACACCCTTTGGCATGCCCTCACCCAACAGATAGTAAATGCTATTTAGCGATCACCGCCATATAGCCAAACGTTTTCAGTATAGATGTAATAACCGTCGCCATAAGCTTCTGCAATCTTTGGATTGGAGATTACACTGCTGTTGCCATAAGGCAGACGCAACGGCCAACGGTTGGAACCGCCCTGAATGTTCTTCGGGTTGGTGAGTGTGATGAACTCTTCACCAAGAGCTTTGCAACGACGGATATCGTTGTAGGCCTCGATTTGTTCGTCACGAATCTGCGATACATATTTCTGTTGCATGATTTTCTCGAGGGTTACGCTACCAAGACCGGCGATAAAGTCGTCAGCACCGAGTTCGCCACCGGCAAACCATTCAAAGTCGGCAAACGAAGCCTTGATTGCGCTTGCGAATGCATCGCTGGCATCCTTGCCCTGACGGGCCTGTGCTTCTGCAAGGATGAAGTAGAGCTCAGCCTCGCTCATAACCTGGATTGAGCCTGAATAATCAATCCATCCCGGATAATAGTAGCATGCCGAGATTTGAGCACCTTCCTGGTCGCCTGGAGCAAAATATACGCCATAAGGACAGTAAATGTCGAGACGCGGGTCGTTTGTAGCAGCCATCAGGTCGACAACAGTTGACGAGCAACCGGTGTAGCAGCGGCTCCATACGTAGGCGCTCCATGGGTTGTCGCAAGTGACACCGTTGAACGAAGTGATGTACATGCCTGCGAAGCCATTGTCGATGGCTGACTGCGCTGCAGCCTCTACCTGAGGCAGAACACCTGGGTTACGGTAAAGAGTGTGGAGCAGATAACGGGCCTTCAATGCATAGGCCGATGCAAGCCACTGCTGGTTGTCGTTGCCAAAGAGGATATCCTGGCTTTCTGCCGATTTAAGACCGGCACCTTCAGTAAGGTTAGAGATTGCAGCATCGAGAACAGCGAAGATGTGTTCGTAAACTTTCTCCTGTTTGTCGAGCGATGGCTGAAGATTATCTTTGCCCATGCAAGCCTCTGAGCATGGAATATCTCCGTGGAGGTCGGTAAGCACACCAAAGTTGATGGCTTCGAGCACCTGGGCCATACCGAGGATGTCGAGCTTGCCTATGTCAGACGAACCTTCGGCGGTACACTTGTCGATAATAGTCTTAATGTTCATCAAGTTGCCATATGTTCCGTTCCACTCATTATTGTAAGTAGATGAAGCCATAACCTCAACCGGGTTGCGGAGCTCTGCCTTCATCAGCTGGTTGCCACCTGTGCCGAATTCCTGTTCTGTATAAGAAGAGAGATACCAGGCATATGCACCCGAGGTGGTGGTGTAACCGGTCGACATGATAGCGTCGGTAATCATGAATTTTGCCTTAGTTATACCAACTGCCGGATTACTGTTATCCTTGTTTATTTCATCCATTGTATCTTCAGAGCACGATACGGCCAGAAGTGCAACAAGGGACATCAAAAATATTTTTTTCATAATCTTATATTCTGTTTTGAAAGTTCGACAATAATTAGAATGTAAGTTTCAAACCGGCACCAAAGCTCGAAGTTGCTGGAACTGAGAAACGTTCGAAGTAACCACTCATGTTGTTGTTACCTTGCGACGACTCCGGATCGAAGTTAGGCAGTTTTGACCAGATGAGAATGTTGCGGGCAAAACCGTAT
>JBJEKE010000045.1:0-3428 GCA_051878475.1 Muribaculaceae bacterium
ACGAAGACTCCGAAGAGACCGACGACCCGAACAACCGTTTTGCCGAGTGCAAGTTTACGGCAACTTTCAATACCGTTATCGTTGATATTATGGATATTACAGCTGTTGTTGACGACAACGGCACCAAAGTGAGCCAGCCCGTTACATCCACCACTTGGGAATATCAGTGCACCCGCCGCACCACTCTCCCTGCCTCATTCTCGGTGCAATTCAAATATGCAGTAAAGCCTGAACGTATTAATCAGGACAGCTACGACATATCGCTGAAGCTGCTCACGGCAGTGAGCACCAACGTGCAAAGCCGGAACACCAGCATTGTGGCGTTCAACATCAAGGGCGTGGAGAAGGGAGCACTCGAATCGTGGTGTAAATCGCAGTCGGAGAAGGTGACGACAGTGTCGGTTGACGCCTCCGGCAACTTCAAGTAGAGAGCAGACTATCAGAGTTTTTCGCCGAAAGCGAGGTCGCCGGCATCGCCCAGTCCGGGCACAATATATTTGTGCTCGTTGATAATGTCGTCGATGCATGCCACGTAGAGCGATACATTGTCGGAGAAATGGCTCCCGAGGAATTCAACGGCTTGTGCCGAGGCAATCACCGAGGCGAATATCACTCGTTCGGGAGTGCCCTTTGTGAGCAGAGCGCGGTAGGCAAGTTCCATCGATGCACCGGTGGCAAGCATCGGGTCGACCAGAATCAACGTTTTTCCATCGAGCGACGGGGTAGCAATATACTCGATGTGGATGTCGAACGAATCTTTTTCCTTGTATTTACGGTATGCCGATACGAATGCGTTGTCGGCATAGTCGAAATAGCTGAGGAATCCGTTGTGGAACGGCATTCCGG
This sequence comes from Muribaculaceae bacterium, assembly GCA_051878475.1. GTDB lineage: Bacteria > Bacteroidota > Bacteroidia > Bacteroidales > Muribaculaceae > SFRY01. The sequence goes on from JBJEKE010000045.1 coordinate 847, forward strand.
CGCGCAGAATCGTGCCGAGCACCAGTTGGTCCTTGATAGTGCGGCATGTGGCAGTTCCTAAAGGCGTGGCTGTGGGCACCTTTTCGTAGTCGAGGCTTCGTGAAATTTCATAGGCCATGATTTCGCCGATGCGCTGCAGATTGTGGCGGAAACGCATGCGGTCGCGCTGGATGCTTACGTCGCGTAGTTCGAGCATATACTGGCTCACGAGCGAGTTCTCCTTGTCGAAATTAATGATTTTCATATATCTAATTTAAAGAGTTTAGAATCGTGACGGATGTTTGGCGGTCGGCGGCGAGAGCCTGTGCCAGTTCTTCGAGCGAACCGAATCGGCATTCGCTGCGCAGGCGGTGGATGAAATCCACAGTGAGGATGGTGTCGTAGATATCTTCGTCGAATCCGAAGATGTTCACTTCGATGCTTCGCCGCAGCGATGATGTAATGGTTGGGCGAGTGCCGATGTTGCACATGGCGCTGAAACGACGGCCGTCGGCGAGAGTTGCCATCACAGCGTATACACCGCCGGCAGGAACCAGCAGCGACGGGGCGGGCTCGATGTTTGCGGTGGGGAATCCAATCTTTCGGCCGTTTTTCTCGCCGTGTACCACCACGCCACTGAGCTTGAACGGCAGGCCCAGCTTGTGGGCTGCAGTGGCAACGTCGCCTTCGTCGACGAGCTTGCGGATAATCGACGAACTCACCGGGGCGTATTCGCCGGTATATTCCGGTGCCTTCAACACCTCAATCCCAATCTGGCGGCCCAGTTGCTGATAATCCTCAAAATTTGCCGGGGCGTTGTATCCGAAGCGATGGTTGAATCCCATAACCAGCAATCTCACTCCAAATTGGCTGTGCAGCATTTGCATAAAATCGGCGGATGATGTAGCTGCAAGCCGCGAATCGAATGGTAGCACCACGGCATACGTTATCCCGCAGTCGGCAAGGCGGCGGAGTTTGTCGTCGTTGCTCATCAGCAGTTTCATGGCATCGTTGTGCACGAGCACTTGCTGCGGATGAAATGGGAATGTTACCACGCACGATTGCAGGCCGCGCTTGCCGGCTTCGCTTTTCAGAAACGACAGGATGTGTCGGTGTCCGATGTGAACACCGTCGAACATGCCGATTGTGGCAGCTATCGGCACACGGTTTTCCGCTGAGGCATTGAGAATGGTAATTGCCATTGTTGCTGAATAGGACTTATTTACCGGGTCGGCTGAAATAATCAGTGAATTCTGTGCCGGGTTTCACAAGGTAGGTGGCAAATCCCAGTTTGGCAGCCGAGTCGAGGTTGCTCTGCGAATCGTCGAAGAACAATGTCTCTTCGGGCTTGATTTTCAGAGATTCAACTGCGTAGTCGAATATTTTGCGGTCGGGTTTTACAGCCTTAGCCTTGTACGATACCACGATGCCGTCGAAATAGTTTTCCATCTCCATCCCTTCAGCTTGGAAGAATTCGCGAATCTTCTGCTCGAACATAATTGGATTGGTGTTCGACAGCATGAATATTCGGTATTGCGAGCGTAGATTACGCAGTGCGGTGAGCCTGTGGGCCGGTATTCCGATGAGGAATTTAAAGAAAGCTTCGTCGATTTGGCTGTCGGTGACTTCGCGGGTGAAATGTTTGCGGAGTGCCTTGTGGAATTCATCGGAGGTTATGGCACCGCGCTCAAGGTCGAGGAATTCGCCTGTCTGGACATATTGGCCAAGCATCTGGTCGGCATTGCGCATGCCGATGGCTGTGAGAGCGGCCACACAGTTTTCGCGCTTGAGGTCAATGATTACGCCGCCTAAATCGAAAAGCAGGTTTTTTATTACTTGATTTTGTTCCATTATATCAGTATAGGTGCGTTGCTATGATCGCACGCAAGCTATGCGAAGATAGTGCAAATTTCAAAACCGTCAAAACATAAAATCATACTGCAAAGGCAAGATAAAGGATGAAATAGTTAAAAAACTATAAATCTTTACAACAAAAACATATCGCTGCACTTCCAGTGGAGGCACAGTGTTGCACTGTAGCATAAAAATGTGTAACTTTGCGGTCGGAATGAGAGGAGGAGGCCGGTGCTTCCTCATTTTTTTTAAAATACCAAAAAGCAATCAAGGCAAGCCATATATGTTAGACAAGAAATTGTTAAGCGAAGTAGTGAACGAGGCCATATCGGGCAGCGACATATTCGTGGTTGATATCACGGTGAGTGCCGACAATGTGGTTGATGTTGAGCTCGACAGCATGGGCAGCATCGACATTGACACCTGCGTGGCCTTGAGCCGCGAGATCGAGAAGCGCTTCGACCGCGATGTTGAGGATTACGAGCTTCAGGTGGGCTCGGCAGGCCTTACTTCACCGTTCAAGGTTAAGCAGCAGTACGACAAGAACATAGGCAATCAGGTGGAAGTGCTCACCAAGGATGGCCAGAAACTTAAAGGCACCCTCAAGAGCGCCGACGACACTGAGTTTACAATCACCGTTCAGAAGAAGGTAAAGCCCGAAGGCGCCAAGCGGCCTGTGATGGTTGACACTGACATGACATTTAATTACAGCGAAATAAAATATACAAAATATCTAATTGAATTTAAGT
>JBJEKE010000045.1:3528-5269 GCA_051878475.1 Muribaculaceae bacterium
ATGACATTTAATTACAGCGAAATAAAATATACAAAATATCTAATTGAATTTAAGTAGATTATGGCAAAGAAAGAAGAAACTGTCGATATGGTCGACCGCTTTGCGGAGTTCAAGGAACTGAAGAACATTGACAAGACCACAATGATAAGCGTGCTCGAAGAGTCGTTCAGAAGCGTACTGGCTAAAATGTTCGGCTCCGACGAGAACTTTGACGTGATTATGAATCCCGACAAAGGCGACTGCGAAATATACCAGAACCTGGAAGTTGTTAACGACGGTGAGGTGGTAGACCCCAACAAGCAGATTAGCATCAGCGACGTTCACAACGATCCGGAGAACCCCGACCCTGACTGCGAAGTGGGTGAGGACTATGTTCGCACCATCGACTTTGCCAAGTTTGGCCGTCGTGCTATCCTGAACCTGCGTCAGACCTTGGCATCGAAGATTCTCGACCTGCAGAAGGATGCCATCTACAACAAATTCAAAGAGATGGAAGGCGAATTGGTTACAGGTGAGGTATATCAGCTCTGGAAGAAGGAAATACTGCTTCTCGACGAGGACAAGAACGAGCTGCTTCTGCCACGCGACCAGCAGATTCCTACCGATATCTATCACAAGGGCGACACCATCCGCGCCGTGATTCAATCGGTTGACAACAAGAACAACAATCCGAAAATCATAGTTTCGCGCACCAGCGAGAACTTCCTTCGCCGTCTGTTCGAGCTTGAAGTTCCCGAAATCCACGATGGCCTAATCATCATCAAGGCAGTTGCCCGCATACCAGGCGAACGCGCCAAGATTGCCGTTGAGTCGTACGACGACCGCATCGACCCCGTTGGCGCTTGTGTTGGCGTAAAGGGTGCACGTATTCACGGCATTGTCCGCGAGCTTCGCAACGAGAACATCGACGTGATTCCGTTCACCAACAATCCTGAACTCTTCATTCAGCGCGCACTCAGTCCTGCACGCATTTCGACAATTCGCCTGAGCGAGGAAGAAAAGCGCGCCGAGGTGTTCCTGCGTCCGGAAGAGGTGTCGCTGGCTATCGGTAAGGGCGGTTTGAACATCAAGCTTGCCAAGATGCTTACCGGCTACACCATCGACGTGTACCGCGACCTTGAAGAGAACGAGGAAGACATATACCTCGACGAATTCAGCGATGAAATTGAACCATGGATTATCGAATCGCTGAAGAATATGGGTTGTGCCACTGCCAAGAGCGTACTCAACACTCCTCGTGCCGAGCTGATTGAAAATGCCGACCTCGAGGAAGACACTGTCGACGAGGTGCTCCGTGTGCTCCGCGCTGAGTTTGAGGAATAAAACCCTGAGACTACGCCGTCGATAGAGCGACAGCTCCGGGCATTGTATGGTGGCATGCCTAATGGCCGCCACTCACCACATTTTTTTTAGCAAAAAAACAACAAACAATATATGACCGAAAAGAATATTAAAATTATCAAAGCCGCTAAAGATTTTAATGTAGGACAATCTACACTCATCGAATTCCTCAAGAAGAAGAACATTGAAGTCGATGAGGACAAGGGCCCGAATGCGCGTATCTCAAAAGAGACCTACGACCTGCTTGCAAGCGCTTTCAAGAGCGACAAGGACACTAAGATGCAATCGGACGTACTCACCGAGCGCCTGAAGGACAAACGACAGACGGCCCCGAAGGAAGAAAGCAAACCTGTTGTTGAAGAGATAAAAACTGTGGTTGAGCAAATCCAGCGTCCGAAAA
>JBJEKE010000046.1:0-5244 GCA_051878475.1 Muribaculaceae bacterium
GGGCCATCTCGCGCACCTCGAATGCAGCATCGGCTGGAGCCACGGCAAGTCCGGCATGCTTCATTGCTTCGATGTCGGGAATGTCGTCGCCAACGAACGCCACTTCTTCGGGCTTAAGGCCATATTTATCCATCCATTCGATAAGTTTGGGAAGTTTCACCGCCACACCGAGGTATACATCGGGAATACCGAGGCCTTCGAAGCGCACGCGCACACTTTCGGTGTTCCCGCCGGTGATTATGGCAATATGGTATCCGTGCTTAACGGCAAGTTGCAGTGCATAGCCATCCTTGATATTTACCATTCTCATCGGTTCGCCGGTGGGGTAGAGGGGTATGGTGGAGCATGATAGCACGCCGTCGACATCAAATGCAATGCCGCGAATCTTGCTGAGGTCGTAGTTTATTCCGCTCATTCGTGTTTTTGTTTATTATGATTTAAAATACTGTCGGATAAGAGTTTGTAAATTTCGTGCTGTTCGCCGGTGAGAGCGCTCAGATGACTGTCGATAATCCTCATGTCGCCGCGGGCTGCAGGACCGGTTTGAGCTTCTGAGGGACGCATATGGTCGAGTTTGGCTATCGAAGCCTTAAGCAGTGGCATGAGGATGCTGAACGGCAGGTCCGACTGCGCAAGGATGTCGTCGGCAATGCGCCATAGGCCGTTGGCAAAGTTGCAGGCAAAAACGGCGGCGATGTGCAGCTGCCGGCGAGTGTCGCTGTCGGCAGGGTAGATGTGGCTTGATATGCATCGGGCAATTTCGGAGATGCGGCTCAGTGCATCAGCTGTGTTTGCCTCAACAAACAGAGGTATCTCGGATGTGTCGATTGTGGCATTTCGGCTGAATGTCTGCAACGGATATAGCACACCGTAGGACGTGGCAGTGCAGCTAAGGACATTGCACCCACAGCTGCCCGAGGTGTGCATCCATATGGCGCTGTCGTTGATGTGTGCCAGCTGTGCAGCCACCTCGGCTATGGCATCGTCCTTCACCATGATGATGTAGGCATCGGCATCGTCGACGATATAGCCGATATTATCGGTTGCGGCAGGGCATTGCACAGCCTCGGCAAGTGCCTTGGCATTGTCGAGGCTGCGGCTGAACACCTGTGCAATCCGGTGACGTGTGGCCAGGGCCCGGGTGAGATGCCATGCCACGTTGCCGGCTCCTATTATCGCTATATTCATTTGGCTATGTGCACTTTCTCCCATTTCAATTTCTCCAGGTCGAATGGCTTGCGCTCTTCGGCCTTATGGCCAAGAGTGATGGCGCAGAGAATCATCTGCTCGGGGGGCAGACTTACTATGCCGCTGATGAAATCCTGTGCCGATTCGCCGTCGGCGGTGTATCGGTTGCGTATCTGTACCCAGCAGCTGCCCAGACCAAGGTCTTCGGCTTGCAGTTGCATATATGCCGCGGCAATCGATGCATCTTCAATCCATGCGTCGGTGATTTCGGGATTTGCCATCACAAATATGGCCAGACTGCAGTTAGCAAGTGGCAGGGTGCCCATTTCGCGGCATTTACTCAGCTCCTGTAGCTTTTCCTTGTCCTCTATGAGTAGGAATTCCCAGGGCATGGTCCGTTTCGATGATGGGGCCATAAGTGCTGCCTGGAGGATAGTGGTGACGTCGTCGGCCGAAATCGGCTCGTCGGTGTAACGGCGTATGCTGTGACGGCGCACTATTAAATCGTGAAAATTGCTCATGTTCAATATATTATGTTAATGTCTATTCAAGAATCAATGTCTTGCGGGGCGAGAAGTTCATCACTTCGTTTATGGTGATGCTCTTGCCGGTGACCACGTCGGTGCGCGTGGTGCCTATTGGCAACACCTCATTGTAGCGGTCGAAGTCGATGCTGATGGTGTCGTCGGTGCCGTTCATCACCACCACCACGTTTTTGTTGCCCAAACGACGTTCGTACACGTAGATGCCTTTGTAGGGTATGAAGTGCTTTAGCGAGCCTTTGGCAATGATTTCGCTCGAGCGTCGCCAGTGGGCAATGCGGCTCAGATAGTCGAATGCCTCGTTTTGCAGTTGGGTACGTCCTTCAGCAGTGAATTCCGACGAGGTGTCGCCGGGGAATCCGCCTTTCACGTCCTTGCGTACATATCCGTCGCTTCCTTCTTTGCTGCCGTTCATCAGCAGTTCCTGTCCGTAGTAAAGTTGAGGAATGCCGCGGGTGGTGAGCAGGAATGCAATGGCTTGTTTCCACTGGCCCAAGTTGTCGGGCAACGATAGTAGAAACCGGTCGCTGTCGTGGTTCTCGAGGAAAGTGAGCACCTTCATAGGGTCGGGATAGAGATAGTCCTGCGACAGACGTTCGTATATTGCATTCAGACCTTGCGAATATTTGCGGGTGTCGGAGCCAAATGCCTCACGGGCCATTATCATGGTGGGGAAGTCCATCACCGTCTTCAGGTTCGAATTGGTGAACCGGTTTATTTTGCTGTCCTTCTGCCAGAAAGCGCTTCCTGCCACGTTGCCATACCAGCATTCGCCCACAATGTTGTAGCCTGGATATTGACGCTCAACAGCGGCAAGCCACGATGCCATTGCTTCCATGTCGGCATAGGGGTGGGTGTCCATGCGGATGCCGTCGATTTGAGCCTCCTCAATCCACCATATGCTGTTCTGAATCAAGTGTTTAATTACGTGTGGATTGCGCTGGTTGAGGTCGGGCATCGAGGGCACGAACCAGCCGTTGACGGTATGGTCGAAATCGTAATCGCTGGCATAGGGGTCGTTAACGGTCGAAAGGAAGAAATTGGTCATCTTGTCGCCCTTGGGGTTATTATACCAGTTGGCAGCCGGCATGTCGTCCATCCACTTGTGAGCCACGCCGGTGTGGTTGAAAATCATGTCCATCACCACTTTGATGCCACGCTTGTGGGCCTGGCCAATCATATGCTTGTAATCGTCATTCGAGCCCAGACGAGGGTCGACACGGTAATAGTTTGTGGTGGCATAGCCGTGATACGAGCCGTGAGGCATATCGTTTTCGAGCACTGGTGTAAGCCAGATGGCAGTCACGCCGATGCTGTCGATATAGCCAAGATGTTGTTCGATGCCGCATATATCGCCGCCGTGACGGCCGTTAGGATTCATACGGTCGGCTTCGACACGGTGCTTCAGCGAAGCCACGTCGTTGTTCGACGGGTTGCCATCTGCAAAGCGGTCGGGCATAATCAGATATAGTAAGTCGGACGCGTCGAACGGAGTGAATTCCGGAGTGTTTCGTTCGCGCAGTTCGAAAGGAATGTTCATATGCTTCTTGCCAATGCGGTAGCCGATGTTGATGGTTCCCGGCTTGGCTTCAGAGCTAACATTAAGGTAGATAAGCTGATAGTTAGGGCTGTCGAGGCGTACTATGCTGTCAACATTCACGCCGTTATATTCAATTTTTGGTTCCAAATCCCTGATTTCAGGATAGTTAACCATGATTTGGAGGGAGTGGTCGGCCATGTCTGTCCACCACATAGGCGGCTCAACGACAGGCGACACCGTAGTTTTGGGCTTTGCCGAAATGGCAATAGCACAAATAGAGGCCAATAGCAGTGAAAGGATGTTTCGGGTCATAGGTCAATGATAATTTGATGTTAGGTTAATGAGCGGTTAATTATATAATTGTGACGAAAAATCCATAATTATAGTGATGATGGCAAAATTAGCGAAAAAAAGCCCGCTAAAGAAAAAATCCCCATAAAATTTGCCGTCTGTCAGCCAATCGTCCGCTGCTTTTTCAGTGGTTTTTCAGAATGGGGGTAATATTTTGGCGGTGTGGGTGGTAATTCGGAATTATTTATTATTTTTGCACATGACGGATTGGACTTGGCAGAGGCCGGGCAATCTGTATGGTTTTTTATAAAAGCGTTTGCTAAACGCTTTGTTTTCTTGGCTTTCTGGAATCTGGCAGTTTCATGAATTGGAGTTGGGAAAATGAAGCAACAGCAGATGCCATCATGTTTATGGACCAACTTCTGATGGTGTGGTACGCGATATGTGCTGCGTCTGATGAAATTCGATTCATAATGGCGTGTGGGCTCTGCGTTGCTCGTTGCTACTCCAAGGGCACATGCCAGAGCCTCAGAAAGCGGGACGAGTGACTACGACGAACTCTCACGCTTTTTTTGTGCCGTAGCTTGCGATATGAAATCATGAGGAACCGCCTTAGGAATATTAGTATGGAGAACTGCCGCAGATATGGCTGACAACGGCACTGTTTGTGAGGAGAGGCATGCCCGGTATGGGATGCTTCTCCTTTTTCGTTTTTCGTGGGGAATATGTCGATAAAGAAATGGGCTATATGCTTGCTTTCGCCACAAAATCTATCTACATTTGTAAATATCACTCTTAAAACTCTATATTGATTATGAATCGATTCCTCACTCTATTGATTGCGGTGATAATGGTGGTTGCTTCGGCTCGTCCACAGCAGACTTATGTGCCGTCGGCCGACAATCTGGCTGCGCGCGAGCGGTTTCGCGATGCTAAATTCGGTATTTTCATCCATTGGGGGCTTTATGCTATGCTTGCATCGGGTGAATGGACTATGACTAACCGCAATATCAACTATGCTGAGTATCAGAAACTTGCCAATGCATTTTATCCGCACGAGTTCGATGCCAAGCAGTGGGTTGAGACGTTCAAGGATGCCGGTGCGCAATATATGTGTTTCACTTCGCGGCATCACGAAGGCTTTTCAATGTTCAAGACGGTTGAAAGCGATTACAATATTGTGGACGCCACGCCATATGGCAAGGATGTGGTGAAAATGCTTGCCGATGAGTGCCATCGCCAGGATTTCGGGCTTAACCTGTATTATTCGCTCGTCGACTGGTGGCGCGACGATTATCCTCGAGGCCGTACCGGACTGGAAACAGGCCGCCCGGGCAAGGATATTAACTACGACCATTATTATGAGTTCATGAAGCACCAGCTCACCGAGTTGCTCACGCATTATGGTCAGATTGGAGCCATCTGGTTCGACGGAATGTGGGACCAGGACGAGAATCCCGAATTCGATTGGCGCATGCGCGGGCTCTACGACCATATCCACTCGCTTCAGCCGGCTTGCCTGGTGGGCAACAATCATCATCTGGCCGCCATCGAGGGCGAGGATATGCAGATTTTCGAGCGTGACCTTCCGGGTGAGAACACTGCCGGATTCTCGGGGCAGGAAATCAGTACTTTGCCCCTCGAGACGTGCAACACCATGAATGGAATGTGGGGTTACAAGAT
>JBJEKE010000047.1:0-5238 GCA_051878475.1 Muribaculaceae bacterium
TGCGTTGTATCCCGAATCGATTTGCCATGACAATGCCATACCTGATTCTCTGCAACTGCATCGCCGCCCCAACGTGCTTGTTATAGTCCTTGAGGGATTTGGTTCAACGTTTGTCAGCGCACTTGGTGGGGTTGAAGACGTTACTCCCAACTTCGATTCTCTTGCAGCCGAGGGTTTACTGTTCACCAACTGCTATGGCAACAGTTTCCGTACCGACCGCGGGTTGGTGAGCGCGCTGAGTGGTTATCTTGGGCTTCCGAATGCATCGATAATGAAAATTCCTGCCAAGAGCCGCACTCTGCCCTCGATAGCATCATCGCTGGTGGCCGAAGGCTATTCCACCCAGTTTGTGTATGGAGGCGACATCAACTTCACCAATATGCAGAGCTATCTCAGAAGCGTGGGCTATCAGGATGTGGTGGCCGACCGCGATTTCTCGTTGGTTGAACGCACGTCGAACGCTTGGGGCGTGAACGACGACATCACTTTCCGATGGCTCGAGCGCCGGATAGCTGAGCGTCAGTATTCCGACGAGCCATGGATGACCACTTTCCTGACTTTAAGCAGCCATGAACCGTTCGAAGTGCCGTATCACCGTCTCAACGAAAAGGTGCCAAATGCAATGGCTTATACCGACAATTGCCTTGGTGAGTTTATCCGTTCGCTCCGCCGATTGCCGGTGTGGGACAATCTTCTTATTGTGTGCATTGCCGACCATGGCACATATTATCCTGCAAAGGGCGACCGCTATACACCCAAGTATTTTGGAGTGCCGATGCTTTTCGCCGGCGGTGCCATAACCACGGCATGTCGCATCGACTATCCGGTGAATCAAAGCGACCTGGCAGCCACGCTGCTGTCGTTGCTCGGAATAGAGCATACGGCTTTCCGTTTCAGCCGTAATGTGCTGTCGCCAAGTTATGCTGAACGCCCATTTGCAATTTTCACTTACAACAACGGTTTTGGTTATGTTGATCCATCCGGCGCATCGGTGTATGACTGCACGTCGGAATTGTCTACTCATTGCCAACCTGCACCCGGCCAGCTGCCCGACGCCGCTGTCAAGGCCGATTCGCTGCGCATTGTCAAAGGAAAGGCAACCCTGCAGACACTATATGACGACCTCGCCGAGCGGGGCCGTGTGGGAGGGTAGTAATACAGGAAACATTAAAGCGATGCTACCATGAAACACTAACGCAAAACTTTTTATGCATTTTTTGTTAAATTATACGTGGCAGATTGTGTAGATTCAATAAAATATTGTACTTTAGTCAATTGAAAAATAAACCAAAATTTATTCACCCTAAATCAATCAAATAATTAACTAATAATACAATGGAAAAGAAAATTAGAGAAGAGTTTTCGAGAATTTTCGGAACAGAGGGCATCTTGTATGCATCATCAGGCAGAATTAACCTTATCGGCGAACACACCGACTACAACGGCGGATTCGTATTCCCGGGTGCTGTTGACAAGTGCATCATGGTGGCAATAAAGCCAAATGGCACAGCAAAGGTGCGCGTTCATTCGCTCGACCTGGGCGAAAGCGAGGAATTCGGTTTGCGCGAAGAAGATGCTCCAAAAGCACAATGGGCACGTTACGTCTTTGGTGTTTGCCGCGAGACAATGAAGCGTGGTGGCGTGGTTAATGGTTTCGATGCCGTATTTGCCGGAAATGTACCTCTGGGTGCAGGTATGTCGTCGTCCGCTGCTCTTGAATCGGCTTTCGCATATGCTCTCAACGATTTGTATAACGATAACAAGATAGACAAATTCGAGTTGGCACGTATCGGTCAGTCAACCGAACATAACTATTGCGGTGTTAACTGTGGTATCATGGACCAGTTTGCATCGGTATTCGGAAAGAAAGGTTGCCTTATGCGCCTCGACTGCCGCAGCATGGAATATGAATACTTCCCATTCGACCCTAAGGGCTACAAATTAGTGCTCCTCAACTCGTGTGTAAAGCACGAACTCGTAGGCTCTCCTTACAACAAGCGTCGTGAATCGTGCGAACGCGTAGCTAAGGCTCTCGGCAAGGAAACACTCCGTGGTGCCACAATGGAAGAGCTCAATTCAATTAAGGACCGCATCACTGCTGAAGACTATATGCGTGCCGAATATGTAATCGGTGAGGAACGCCGTGTGCTCGACGTGTGCGACGCTCTTCAGAAAGGCGATTACGAAACTGTGGGTGAGCGCATGTACGAAACTCACTACGGTATGTCGAAACTTTACGAAGTTAGCTGCGAAGAACTCGACTATCTTAACGACATTGCAAAGGAATGTGGCGTTACCGGTTCTCGTATCATGGGCGGTGGCTTCGGTGGTTGTACCATCAACCTGGTGAAGGATGAACTCTACGACCACTTCATTGAAGTTGCAAAGCAGAAATTCGCTGCTAAATATGGCCATGAGCCACGCGTTATTGATGTTGTTATTTCTGACGGCGCACGCAAACTCTAATCTGTCATGACCAACATATCTTCAAATAGTGTTACTACACCTCATGGTGTAGTAACATCTTATAAACTTACCAATGCAAGCGGCGCATACGTCGAACTGCAAAGCCTTGGAGCTGGTGTGCGAGCCATATGCGTGCCCGACCGTAATGGAAAACTCGACGATGTGGCTCTTGGTTATGCCGACCTTGCCGACTACATGAGCGACGGCCCATGTGCGGGAAAGACTCCCGGACGCTTTGCAAACCGTATAGCCCTGGGTAAGTTCAGCATCGATGGTAAAGACTATCAACTCACCATCAACAATGGCCCGAATGCGCTTCATGGAGGTCCGACAGGCTTCCAGAACCATATATGGGACAGTGAAGTCATTGGCGATACAGTAGTGTTCCGTCTGTTTAGCCCTGACGGCGACGAGCATTATCCCGGAAATCTTAATGCCGAGGTAACCTATCGCTGGGATGACGACAACCGCCTCGCCATTTCATATAAGGCTACTTGCGATGCTCCTACAGTGATTAACCTTACCAACCACACCTATTTCAACCTCGCAGGTCATAATGCCGGAGCAGAGGCCATGCTTAAGCACGACCTCCAGATTTTTGCTGAGAACTTCTTGCCTAAGGATCGTTCGGCAATTCCTGTTGGAGAATATCAGTCGGTTGAAGGCACACCGTTCGATTTCCGTAAGCCTCATCATATAGGCGACGAAATCGGCTCGCAGATGCAGCAGATGGTCGACGACAAGGGGTATGACTCGTCGTGGCCTATCGACAATTGGGAGCCCGGCAAGATGGTGAAGGCAGTAGTGCTTTCCGATGAGTGCTCAGGAAGAGTGCTTGAAATTGAAACCACACAGCCTGCTGCACATGTCTACACAGGTAACTGGCTGGCCGGTTCGCCTATCAACAAGTCGGGCCGTTCGTATAACGACTACGATGGTGTGGCTATCGAGTGCCAAGGTATGCCTGACGCTCCTAACAAACCAAAATTCCCTTCACAGGTGCTTCGTCCCGGTGAAGTATACAAACACGAAATTCATTTTATCTTCAAAACTAAGTTATGAAACCTACATTATTTGTATTAGCGGCTGGTATGGGTAGCCGTTACGGAGGCCTGAAGCAGTTGGATGGTCTCGGCCCAAATGGCGAAACCATTATGGATTATTCAATCTACGATGCAATCCGTAGTGGATTCGGCAAGGTGGTTTTTGTTATCCGCAAAGATTTCGAGAATGATTTCCGTGAGAAGATTCTCTCAAAATATGAAAATCATATCCCGGTGGAACTCGTGTTCCAATCAATCAATGATGTTCCGGAAGGTGTAAAAGTTCCTGCCGAGCGCGTAAAACCGTGGGGAACTAACCACGCCGTTTTGATGGGTAAGGGTGTTATCAAAGAACCATTTGCAACTATCAACGCCGACGACTTCTATGGCCGCGAAAGCTTTGAAGTGCTAGCCAAGGAACTTTCAAGCCTTGCTGAAGGCAGCAAGAACCAGTATTGCATGGTTGGTTACCGTGTGGGCAACACTTTGTCGGAAAGCGGTACAGTGTCGCGCGGTATCTGTGAGACAAACGAAGAGGGTATGCTTACTTCGGTGGTTGAGCGCACTCAAATCGGTTGGAATGACGACCATAAGGTGTATTACGTTGACGAAAATGGTGCCAACCAGGTTATCAGCGAGAACACTCCAGTGTCGATGAACATGTGGGGATTCACTCCTGAGTACTTCGATTATTCTGAGGAATACTTCATCAACTTTGCCAAGGCTAACGAAGGCAATCTGAAGGCTGAATTCTACATTCCATTGTTGGTTAACGACTTGGTTAACTCTGGTACAGCCAAGCTGAAAGTGCTCGATACCCCGGCTAAGTGGTTTGGTGTAACTTACGCTGCCGACCGTCAGGGCGTAGTCGACAAGATCGCTGCTTTGGTGGCTGCCGGTGAGTATCCCGAAAAGTTGTTCAAATAATACAAATTCTATTGAATAATAGCAGAAGGGCCCGTGAAAGTGCGGGCTTTTCTTGTGTAATATTCTCCTTTTTTGTATAATTGTGAATAAATTGTTAAGATATAACCTAACCTAACCATTATTAATATATTATTCTTTCTATTCCAGATGAAGACAAAACAGTTTATGATGGCAGCCGCGTTGCTTGCATCGATGGCAGTAACTGCCCAGACCCACAACATTGTAGTGGATGCCAAAAAGGCAGGTGCCCCCATACAGCCTACTATGTATGGTTTGTTTTTCGAGGACATCAATTATGCTGCCGACGGCGGCTTGTACGGAGAGCTTGTCAAGAACCGTTCATTTGAGTTTCCGCAGCATTTTATGGGCTGGCAGACTTTTGGCTCGGTTGAGCTGAAAAATGACGGCCCGTTTGAGCGTTGTCCACACTACGTAACATTGCGCGACCCCGGACATGCTCATCGACGTTCAGGATTAATCAACGAAGGCTATTTCGGAATAGGCCTCAAGCAAGGTGAGGAATACAGGTTCTCGGTATGGGCAAAATCACCACATGCCAAAGGTGAAATCCGTGTGCAGTTTATCGATGCTACTACTTCGGCCGAAGATCAGAAGTTTGCCAACGAGCATATTAAGGTGACTTCTGCCGACTGGCAGAAATATGAGGTGGTGCTTCGCTCCGACCGTACTATCGACCGCGCACAGTTACGTATCTTCCTCACCGGCAGTGAGGAGGTTAGCCTTGAGCACATTAGCCTTTTCCCGGTTAATACCTTCAAGGGTCGCCGTAATGGCTTGCGTG
>JBJEKE010000048.1:0-5217 GCA_051878475.1 Muribaculaceae bacterium
GTAATTTCCGCCGACAGTAACCTTGAACCTATTGTCGAAGAGCGATTTCGATACTTGATAAGAGTAGTTCATGCCGGTTGATGAGGAACCGTTCCCGGAACTGTATTCGTTTATTCCGAACGTAAGGTCAACGCCTTTTACCATCCGTTGTGCCAGAGAATTTAACTGCGACGATAGAACAGAATATAGCATATTGGCGTTAGTAGCCATGGCCGATGATGTAGCTCCAGTAGAGTAGCTGTTGTAGAGCATCAGGTTGATAGCTTGGGTTGATCGTTGTGCGGGCGAAAGGCTTTGTAGTTCCGACTGCACGGCACTGTTGTTGGGCGCCGATAGGTCGAAGGCAATGTTCATGTTCGACAGCGTATTAGTCACCCTCGCCTCGATGTTGAAATTCACTCTCACCGGGTTTGAGCCTTCGGTGGTAACCGTTGATGCCTGTGTTCCGTTTGCAATGATGTTGAGGGTGGGGTTGAGAATATCGCCGTTGAAAGCGATGTAGCTGCTATTGTCGAATGTGAAGTACTTTTCGGAAATGAATGGCGGGTTGTAGCGCACAAAGCCGTTGTTGATGTTGTATCGGCCGGTCATTCGCATTTCGCCAAGCGGATTCATTGAGAACGACAGTGCGCCGTCGCCTCTCACTTGTGCTTTGTTTCGGCCATCGGGGCTGATGTTGACATTTACTACGGCTCCCGACGAAATATTCAGGTCGGCATTAAGGTTAAGTGCAAATTTCTGTTCTGATTCAACCGGCTTGATGTCTTCGTCGAGTGTATCGGCAAAACAAACGAACTTCACCACATCGGAGGCTTGCGTGCGGGTCAGCGAGCCGGCATCCTCCTGCAGCACGTATGTAACATCGGTTTTGGGCAGAAGGGTGAGGGCTGCTTTCACCGAAAGGTCGCTCAGCCGACCAGATGCTGAGGCGTTGCACCCAACGAAACCTTTGCCGAATAATTGGCTCTTGGCGGTGTATTTGCTGTCGACCACCTGCACATTGTTGCCGTTGAATCGCAAGCCAATGAGTGGATTCGACATATTAGCAATGTCGACGGTGCCGTTGATAAGCAATGGGTCGCCGCTATTGCCGCGGATGCCGAAATCGTTGAATGTAACGAGGTTTTCCGTTACAGCCACAGGCACGTCATCGAATTTCAGACGACTTCCGAATATCGGAATCTCGACGCGGGTGGAGTCGAACATCAGTTCGCCGTTCAGATTTGGCGTTTCCATGGTTCCTGTCATCGACATCTCTCCGTTAAGGTATCCGCCTAATTGGAGCATTGATTCCGGTAGGAATGGGTTGGCAATTGTGAGCGGGAATTTGTCGAGCGACAGCCTTAAATCATATGGCGATGTCGCAGTGGTGTCGTTTATCGAGCCGGCAACGGTGATGGCATTGTGCCCGTTGATAGCCACAACGGCCTGTGCCTCGTTTTGGCCCGATTGTGGGTTGATGCCAAGGCCGAATCCCACTTCAACATTGCCAAGAGTCTTTCGGTTGTAGAGAATGTCGGCCAATGAGAACGTACCGAATCCTGTGAGCAGTCCATTGCTGTTGTTAATGTTGATATCGGTGTTGAGCATACCGTTCACCTCGGGGAGCCACGGCGCCATGTTGAGCCATTCGCCAAGGTTTATGCCTTTTGCTGTAACGATAAGGTCTTCGTGAAGGGTGTCGCTCACATGCTTGGTGTACATTGATAAGTAACCGGCATCGCTCTCAAGGTTCACATTGGCATCGATATGCGACGATGAGAGGTTGTATTTTATGTAGTTGTCGGGGTTCAGCGCCCATTTGCGGAATCCTATAATTGGATTTTCAGGAAATAGGGTCATGCGCACATCGTCGCCATCGATGCTGGCATCGGCTCCGAAGTAGAACCCCGGCACTCCATTGCTGTTGGTCTGGTAAAACAGCATGTTGGCGTTATTGTCGGCAAGTGTCCCTGTGACAAACGACGATGAGAACTGGTCGAGATTGCCTGGCTGATTGTTCACCTTTGCCATAAACACAAAGCTGTTGTCCTCTTGGTAGCCACGAATCGATATAGTGTCGAGAGTGGTTGCTCCCATTCTGAAATCGTAGACATGTGCATCGGCATGCATCATACTGTCCTTGCCGAGATTGAAATAGATTGAATCGAATGCAATGTCGCGGTAACGTAGATATCGGCTTATGCAGTTGTTTTTTGCGAGCCGGCCATAAAGATTGAATTCCGGCAGGCATTGGCTGATGGCGTTAATGTTTGCCCGGCGTGATACGAGTTGCGAATCGAGCTCGGCAGCAAGCAGCGTAAAGCGTGGCGTTATATCCAGAAGTCGCTCGTTGGCCATCAGCGACAATGCCAAGTCGCCTTCTGAGGCTGTGAATTGTGTCGACGTGGAATCGGCTACGAATTGCATGTCGATTTGCTTTGCCGACAGATTCTCGTTTCCCATATTAACGGATAGACCAGATATTGTGGCAATGCAGTCATAGAAGCCGTTTGACAGGTCGATGATGCCGTTTGATTCTATGCCTGCGGCAACTGAAAGAGAATCGGCTGACAGTGCAAGACGACGCATGTCGAGCGCTCTGATTTCTGACAAAAGATTATAGTTCAGACAATTTCCGTTGATTGAACCATCGATATTAGCCGAAATGTCGGCTATTTGGTTAGGTGATGCTAGTGCGATTGCAAATTGCGAATTGTGGAGCGCAGCATTAGCAGTGATATTGGTAAACTTGTGGGAATTATACCACAGACTGTCGACTGCGAGCGAAGCATCGAGCGAAGTGGCTGGCGAAAATATGTCGAATCCTCGCCCCGAGGCCCCGATTGATGCGGAGAGCGAGCCGAACGGGTGCTCGCGCAGAAATGCTTCGATGGGAAAGTCGGAGGTATTGGCAGTCAGGCTGTAAGTCTCATTGCTCATGTTCAGTAAACCTTCAATGGCCATAGTGCCTTCGAGAACATGTATTGCAACGTCGGGCGATACTACTTTGCCGTTGAGTCGCACTGTACCGTCGGCCTTTAGTCCGGGAATACTTATCGTTGAAGCCATAGGCTCTCCGAGAAGTGTCTTTTTGTATCGTTCGGCATTAGGGATATTGCCGTTGAATGCCAGCAATATGTTCCGTTTACTTTCCGACTTTATGTTTTGTGCGCGTCCTTTTGCCCGCAAAGAGCCTAAGGGTAATGCCGACAGCGATATGCGGTTAAGCGATATGTCGCCAACAATGCCGTCGACATCAATGTCGGCAACAATAGGGTTGAGTGCCGTCAGATATTGGGCAATGTCGGGAAATGCCATTGAAATATCATCGGGTGCTACCACTGCATTGGCTTTGATGGCAATGGCGGCAGAGTCGGCAAGTTCAAGGGCTTCAGCGTCGGCGGCCATGTTTGCTGATATAGATGAACCGGAGGTGACAATTCGCAGCGAATCGCATGATATTGATTTGTCGGAGAATTTTAACAGCACCGACGCATCTGAAATAGTAAGCCCGCATCGTTCGGTGGCGGTAAGGTGCTTAAGCGGCACTATAACTGATGTGCCGTGGTTATAGAAATCGGCGATGTCGAATTCTATGCCTGTGCAACTTATATAATTGAAATCCAAACCTTTGACGGGAACAATGCCGGCTATGGCATATGTGGCGTTGGCATTGCAAAGCCTTATATCCGATGCGGTTACTGTCCATTGCGCCGTATCGGAAGGTGCTTCTGTGGCAGTCTCTGACAATGGCGGCAGTGCGGCGAGCATCTGTTCTGTAGGAGTAAAATATGCCAAATCCAAGCCGTCAACCTGCAACTTCTTGGCGCTTACTATTCGTGAGCCTGTATCTACCACACCACTGTCGAGAATGGCGCAGCCTATTACTGCAGAGAGAGAATCAATGGTAGGGAGCATCGCCATTCGGTATGCTACATTTTTTAAGGTGATTCCGCGTGCGGTTATCAGCCATGGTTCGGTGACGGTGGTGTCGGGTTCTTCAGCTTTGGACCGGAACATATCGAAGTCGATTGCAATGTTGGCCCCGTCGACAATGGCTTCGCCAATGGCAATTGTGCTTTTCGACAGCGACAGTGAAGATTCCTCGAGTGAGCACTTGTCGATTGCGGCTTTAATGGTGAGTGTAGAGTCGGACATCAGCGAGCTGTATCGTGCCTTTTCGGCAGTGATGGTTTCGGCCTCGATGCGGAGCTTCAGCAATGGCAGCACGGCAATGTCGGCCTCGAGCCTCCCGGCTTGTATCATTGTGTCGGCTGGAGCGGTTACTACTGTAACGTCGGTGAGCGACACTGTCAGCGGGAAATCTATGTCAAGCGATGATGCTGAAATCTGCCAGCCTGTCGATTCCGAAGCTATGCCGGTGGCAATGTCCTTCACATAGTTTGAAACGACCGGAATGTAAAGTGTAAAAGGCAATGCCAATATAGTGAGCATAAGCAATGCCAATACTCGAACCACGATGCGCCAAATGTTCTTCTTTTTATGTTGACTGTCGTTAGCCAATAGAGAAATTATATTAATATGAGATTAACAACAATAACACAGGATGGTTCGGCAATCACTCTTTTCTGTACGACGGCAACAGCAGCCGAACTATCCATCGTGATGTAATCATTGCCACAAGTGCACCAACCACATCGGCTACAAGATCGTCAAGTGCACCGGTACGTCCGGCTTCCATTATCGATTGAAGTAGCTCGGTCAGTATGCCCACTACGAAAGCGGCTGCCACTACAAGGCGTAGCTGCAGCGTCGGCAGTTTTGTTGATTTAGTAATCTTTGCTGTATCGAAAGCCATGCCCCACACCAGAAAGAAGAACATTATGAAATGTATCACCTTGTCCATGTGCGGAAACATGAATGCCGGGTCGATTTCTACCGGATTGGGTGTGAGTGTGGCATATAGAATGAGTGCCAGTACAATTGCTGTCGGTCCTCCGGTAGGGAATTTAATAAAGAATTTCATAATAAATGGATTAAAGCGATGACAGGAAGTGCTCAAGCTCGGTGACTGTGAGCTTCAGGCGAATGGTGGCATCTTTGGCTACCGATATGTTGCCTGTTTCTTCCGATACTACAATTGATACAGCATCGCACACTTGTGTGATGCCAAGCGCAGAGCGGTGGCGCAGTCCCAGGCTTCGTGGCAGTGATGAGTCGTGCGACACCGGCAGAATGCATCCGCATGCCGAAATTCTGTTGTGCGATATTATC